>DATAEX010000347.1:0-4474 GCA_036257765.1 Bacteroidales bacterium | reverse complement strand
TTGACGTGGATATACTTACCATCTGCCCTGAACTTGTTTTGATCAAAACCGGCAGAGGAGCTGAGAAATATGGGCGCTATAAATACAATACCTGCCGCGATGCGTGATTTGATTAATCGTGATGTTTTCATAATAGGTTTGGTTGTTTAAGTAATTTTAAAATCGTATCCTTCGACTCCGCTCAGGATGACGAATTCGAATGCCCTTTGATTCATAACTAAATGGGAAACAATTTGTTCAAATTTCGCTCCCGCACACCTTGGGCATAGGGACAATAGAGACCATAGGGACCATAGGGACAATAAAGGCTTAATTGCTATAATCTGCCTCAACATTATAGCTGTGACCGGGTTTCACCGTAACAAAGGCGTGTTCCTTTCCTTTAAATAGCCTTATTTCAAAAGGGAAAGATTTATTATTGATTCGTAATCGGTTAATACCTGCAGCTTCAAATCGGGCCGGGATCATAAAGGTAAGGCCGGCTTCATGAACCAGGGAGGAATTCAGATTAAAAGACAGTTTCTTACCATTCCAGTGTAGGTTAGTAAAGGACGCATCATCTCTGGCTTTTAGAAAATCCTTCAATTCAGAGGCAGTCCATACCGGGATTCCCTGTTCAGCTGCATAAGAAATCATCTTCTGCAAAGGAATCCTTGAAAACGAATATTCATCATTATGCGCTTTAATGCTGATAAAAGAATAAATCTCATTATTCAGACTCCTGTCCATCAATCCTCTGAAACATTCAAAGAACCCTTCTGGATCATTTTGCTCAAAATATTGCTGATCATACACATTGTTCAGATGCTGGTAAAGGTCCAATATCCTTCCTTTGCTGTCGGCAAACTTCATAACCAGGCCGCTTCCATTAAAATTTCCCTGATAATAACCTGGCGAACCTAAAAAATGTCCTTCAGTTGACCCGTTGTCGTAGTTCGCATAATTAATATCCATTTCCAAACCCTGATTTGCCTCAATCATTGCCTGTGCAGCAAATTCAGGTTGTCCTGCGGAATCTTTTCCGCACCAAACAAACCAGTGATTTACCACCGTTTTCATATTAATTCCGTATAGGTCCGCTATTTCTTTTTTCTTTTTGGCCAAAGCATTATACATCCCCGACCATTGCGGATCTCCGGCCTCATGAGTATCATCAGGATGTCCTGATATTTCGAATCCCCTTGAGCTCCATTTGTCTGACCAATCTCTGCTTACTTTGTTTGTTTCCAGCACATATAGAGTCATTCCTGCACCCAATGAATCCATATCCGATAGCTGGACTTCGAAATCTGCTTCTGTTCTGTACTCTCCATCATTGGTAAGGGTAACGAGACACCTGAGATTATCCGGAAAATACCATAGTCGTGGTAGTGGTTTACCTGCAGAAGTGGTCTCCATACAACGACTTAGCAAATTCATTTGCACATCAGCCTGATTAATGGCATTTTTTGACGTGTCTATCCAACCCCCTGTGAAAAGATCCATGGCTCTTATACCATTTATCCCGTCCATCTCTCTCCCTGCCGACAAGGGGTTTCCCTGTCTTGTCAATACAACCGATTCGGAAAGGTTGTAGGAAAAGGCATAGGCAACGCCCGATCCAAAAGAATTTGAAACCAGGGCAGGATAGTTGGTCTTCTTACCGGCATCCTCGCATAGTGTGGCCAGCACGATGCCTGTTTTCAGAATATATTGATCAGAAAAACCATGTATCTGAATGGGCTGGTGCGTCAAACCTTTGACGGTTGGATGGGAAGTATCGATGGCCACACATCCGTCACTTAGCTCTCCTTCATTGCCTGAGATGCCAAAAAGATCATACAGTCCTGTATCCGGCCTGAAAGCAATAAGCGCTCCCCCTTCAGATACATACTGTTTCAACATTTCGCATTTCTTTGCACCTATTTCATGCTGAGCCAGTATCACCACATCATATTGCTTTAGAAAAGAGGGAATTACTGAGTCATCAAAAACCGACTTATGGGTATAAGCATTAAACCCTTCGGCATGAAGGATCGCTCCTGTATATAGTCCGAATTCCTGTTCGCCTGCAAGCAGTAAGACAGGCAATGATTCCTGGTTTCGCCGGCAGGATGACACAAACAGTAAGAACAGAACTGTCAAAACAGATAAATGTCTTTTCATTGGAACAATACCTTATAAAACTATAAGCTCAGAAATTTTTCGTTTAATTACGAGATTTGCCGGCTTCTGCGGCAATTTTTCTGTATATCCCGGCTGCTTTATTGTATCTGGCCCTGACTTTCCCGATATCCTTAGTAAAATAATCGCTCCACGGCCCTCCGTCTTTGATTTTTTCAAGTATGTTTTCAATCCATCCGGCAAAATAGATAGCGTCATCTGCGCTGGCCCTTATAGGTTTGTTTTGTATGTTGACATAAACCGGTGCGGTATGCGACTGATGGCCTTCTGAATTCATCCTCCTGGCGCATATCCAGCTGCTTTCATCTATAGGAAGATCTATATTCATGACCACAGTCTTACCCGGGCAAACCGCTGTATCGAGTTTTGCAGCAACCTTTCCGTTGCATATGATCTCCATGCTGCCTTTCTGCATCAGGATTGAGGTCCATGAGACTTTAATATTTACCTGTCCTTTACTTCCCAGGTTTATTTCATCACCCGGAGTTGCGGAATCATTAACCCTGAGATCGAGAAACTCCACATGTCCATTAGTAGTTACTACAGTTCTGCCGTTTTTGATCCCTTCTATCCATCCGGAATATGTTAATTGTGAATCTTTCACCTGGACGTAGGTCAGCAATGACCCTAAGGGTGCCCCGTTATTACAGGGGAAATCGGTTCCTGCCGCCCATCCGGGCCTGAATCCGCAATTCAGGAGCTTATAATACGCATTAATGGCGGCATCGTTAAGCCATACATCTTCCGAGAGAAAATCAATAGTTCCAAGCGCAGTTTCCACAGGGAAATCTATTGGAATACAGCAATTCAGTTGATTTTGGACAGAATCGCTGAGATATTGCATATGGCAAAAACCCATGACCGCATTCTGTTTTTTGCCCCATTCCAGGATTTTATAAGGCGATTCCTCCCATATGGTATGAGCTTCAGTTAATCCCAACAACACCAAATGACCACCAAGCGCCTTGTGCTCAAAAGTAACTCCAGCCGGGTCGAAATGCCATTCGGCATCCCAGTGAAGGATTCGTTCTGATGTGGATTGGACGGCGTCCCGTCTGGTTACTTTGGCAAGATCCGTCCTGCTTTCCTTCACCTCTCCGTTTCCCATATCAGCTAATAACGAAACAACCGACAGGTCATTGGCTCTCATCATCGCGGCCAGACTATCCTCCGTAAATAAGGGCGTTACTTCTCCGCAATTCCTGTGCACATGCATGTCACCTGCATACCATCCCGGGGGTTCGGGTCTGGCGGCCGGCAATCCCGATTGTTCTGCACCGGGAAAACCGGTCAGTGTAAATACAGTTTCCGCAGGAATTACCGCCTGCCATGTATCCCCGGATACATCGATATCGTCGCATTTCTTAAGGTCGGCTTCGAAATTTGTAATATACATGTTCAATCGTGCCACGGCAGGTATACAACCTATAGTTCCGCTGACAGCAACTGGCCATGGATTGTTGTTTCTTCCAAAAATCACGAGCTGACCGTTTGGATTCCGGTAGGCATAAACCGGAAGCCCGGAATTATCAGAGGTCACGCCGATTCTCACTGCCCCGGGTTTTACAAACCTGAAAAGTTGTGAGAACTCATGGAATTGCTTACGGGGCGCCCAGGATTGGTCCTCCGGATTAAATGCCAACAATGGTTTACCCTGTTCGCCTTCCCAGAATACCCAGTCGTTTGGAGGAACACTACCATAACCGTTCCTGCGGGCATGTTGGTAAACACAATCGAATCCATCCCAGAAAATATGTGCTCCGGCAAGGTCATCCAGCTGTCCAAGCAGATTTATGATGCCTGCGGTTTCCGTCACCCAGTAAGTCTTAACCGGATTCAGTTCGTTTTCGATTTTATTCAGATAATTGCGGGCATCTCTGCCGTACTGATGAACGCCCCAGCAGGCAAGCTTTCCCATCAGGAAACTATCCTTTATCATTTCATCGAAGCAGGCATTGAATAATTTGTCTCCTGCGGCATCAGGAGCAACAAAACGTATATCGTCCATCCCGAACTGGTCGAGCTTTTGTGCCAGTTTCCTGGTTACCCTTACAAATTGAATGGCATCCGGCATATCGGGTCCTTCAACTATTCCATTGGGATGATCCGGACCTTTGGTGGATGAAATAATATCTGTTTCATTCATCGGGGATACCAGCGTGAAATTGATTTTCTCGATATTCCTGGCGTAAAAAAGTAGTGCGGCAATCGATTCGACAAATTCATCTTCTGAAGATTCACTTACCGAAAAATTTGTATTCCCCATCCAGCTCTTATCAGGATCCGGTGCTGTCAGAGGCGGAGCTGCCGG
>DATAEX010000345.1:0-6619 GCA_036257765.1 Bacteroidales bacterium | reverse complement strand
GAAAAGTTTATAACGCTTTTTGTTGGTAAGTTCAATTATAAAACAAGAGAACTTGAATACATAAATGCAGGCCATAACCAACCCATGATGTATTTTAGAAACAGGAAAGAACTTCAATTACTTAGTAAGGGCTGCGTGGGTATTGGTATGATTGATGAAATTCCATTAATCAGAAAGGGATCGTTGACAATTGAAGAACCCGCCAAAATAATTTGTTACACCGACGGACTCGTTGAACTAATCGATGGGAAACAAATATCTTTCGGAACCAAGGAAATAGAAGATTGTATAATGAATAATCACAATATTGACAATAATATACAGGAAATAATTAGAAAACAAGGAATTTTCGAAGGAAGCGCCGCAATATTTGATGATATTTCAATCCTTGGGATTGAGTTTTTTTAACGATATATCGAGTGAAACAAATACCGCTGTAAAACCCCAGAACAGAGCGGAAGCTTTATCCGTATCGAGAAAGTTATTAAGTGTGCCATGGATAAGATAGGTTATATAACCCAGGAGTAACGACAAAACTAATTGCTTCATCCTCCTATCCGATATTTTATAGTAAACATTGAATCCCGTTATCAGTGTTAATATGCATATTAAAAGGAATGAAAGAGTTCCTGGAATACCGCTTTCAACTAACGGCCCGATATATTCACTATGTGCATTACCCATATCACCAAAATCTGTACTTATCGAAGTCTTATCGGAAGAGCGCTGAAATGGTGCATATTTAAACATATAGGTCCCTGGCCCCCATCCAAAAACAGGTCGTTCCCTGAACATTCTGAAAGCGGCATTCCATCGGTTCAATCGTTCCAGGTTTGATTCATCGGTTGTTATATTTGAAATGGATTTAACATGTTCCGATAGAGTTGCCGAGGATGTCTGTCTGTTTTTCTCCATTTTTTGAATGATTGCAATCCTCTGACCTGTAAGATAAATCAATATTGCAAACGCTATCAGGAAAACATATTTAAGTCTGATCCTGAAAAATACCAAAAGCAAAACTCCCAGCGATATTATTACACTTATCCAGGCAGCCCGGGTGTAAGACAATATCAAAGCAATTGTAACAAGAGCCCACGAGCCCCAGACCACAGCCTGCATGAGCAGATTTCTTTTTTTGTTAAGTACCAGTCCCCCCACAGAGAAGAAAAGCATCGCCAGTATTGCTCCATAAGATGTATGATCCCTGAAGAATGGATTCATTACTTTATGGGCAGCTTCTTTATCGAATAAACCGTACGACAAATGCCTGCTGATCGAGTAAAATATTACGATCAGCATCGGAAGGGTATAACACAATATGAATATCCTGATATTTTTATGTTCTCTGAAAATGATTATGGCAAGGAAAAAATATACTGACAAAAACCATATCCTGGCAAGAAGGAATTTAAAGGACACAAGTGGCATCGAACTGGTCACTGAAGTTAAAAATATCCAGAAAAGGCTGAACAGAATAGCATAACTTACCTTATGATTGAAAATTCTGCGGTTGAATATACCCAGTTGAACTGCCCTGTAAATCAAGAGAAGCATGATTCCGAATAACAAAGGCTCAGTTGGTATCGCAAAATCAATCGGCAAAGAAGGCACAAATTCAAGCAGCTGAATTGAAACCGGAGTGCATGCAACAATAATAAAATACGCAATATCTATCCTGGAAATCGCCAGGTAAATTACAAGCAGAACCAAAGGAATAAGATTCAGAAAGTAAATTTCCTTATAGGTCAGTACCAGGTTAATTGCTAAGTAAAGCAATACCAGGAATATGACCATCATGTTTTTTCTGATAGCCTGTAAAAGTTGCATCTAGTCCTCTGTTTTGACCTGTTCGATTATGAGCAGTATCAGAAGCGAAAGTGCAAAGGTTGAAAATGTAGTGACAAGTACAATCAGAGAGCGTTTAGGAACGGCTTTTCTTTCAGGCTTTTTTGCCTGATCAACAATAAAGATCTGGGGTAAAGATTGTTCGACATTCACTTTTGCTGAAACAAACTTTGACTTGAGTTGTCCCAAACGGTTTATTTCCGATTCAAGTTTCTTTGTAAGTTCCACATATCCTCCGCCATAACGGCTTAAGGTATTCATTCTTCCCATTACGATATCAGCAGCCATTCTGTCGCCTCTGGTAATGGCATCAGCATAAGCTGTATTCAAAGCGGAAGCCTGTGATTCATAATCAATTACTCCCAACTGTCTGATCTTCTGTAATGAATCGCTAATAATCCTGATTTCATTTTCGGCATTCATATATTCTTTCTGCACAATATTGTATGCTTCAATCGCTCTTTCCTTTTGCATATTATGAATAGTAGAATCGATATAGGCAGCAATCTCATTGGCAATATCAGCAGCCATTTGCGGATCCTCATCTAGTACGCTTATCTCAATCGACATGAATTCAGTCCTTCTGAATTTAATGTTGTTTTTGTATTTGTTTTCCAGTTTAGTATAAGGATAGGACTTGTTCAGATCAATCTCATAATGATCCAGAAGGTTAAATTTACTAACGATATGTTCCTTGATCTGGTTAGAATGTAAGATCTGCAGCATTCTTTCAGCCTCTTCATCTTCTCCGAATGATAGTATGTCGCGGTTATCCGTAGAGATCGATGAAGTTTCAACAAGGCTTTTTGAAAGCGAAACCGATGCGGCCGGGAACAGCACAACTCCGGCTTTAAAACGGGGAGTTATTGAAAGTGAAATGAATATTGATGTTACAAAGGCAGCAAATGAAAGCAGGATCAGGATCCATTTTTTGTCCCATGCAAACCTTACCAGATCAAAGGCGTTATTTACAAATGCCTTGTTGGTTGATTTTTTTTCCATAATATTATTTGCAGGTTAATAAGTAATAGTTTTTCTTGCCCTTCTGGACAAGCAAATATCGGTTATTCAAGAGTTCGTCGGAATTCACTAATACAGATTCATTTTCTATCCGGCTCTTGTTAAGGCTTACGCCTCCACCTTGGATCGTTCTTCTGGCTTCCCCCTTCGAAGGGAATACACTGGTAATTTCTCCCAAAAGGTCAACAATATTAATGCCTGATTTAAGAAGTTCCCTGTCAATTTCAAACTGCGGCACGCCATCAAAAACGCTAAGAAAAGTTGGTTCATCCAGTTTCTTCAAAGTATCCGACGTGCCTTTTCCAAATAAAATTTCTGAAGCTTCTATAGCAGTATCCAGATCGTGCCGGGTATGAACCATTAAAGTAACCTCAGAAGCAAGTTTTTTCTGCAGTAACCTCAAATGTTGAGCTTTCCGGTGTTCATCGGTTATTGCCTGTATTTCCTCTTTTGTTAGAAGTGTGAAGAGCTTTATATATTTTTCTGCATCCTCATCAGAAGTGTTGAGCCAGAATTGATAAAATGCGTATGGAGATGTTTTTGCAGGATCCAGCCAAACATTTCCTTTTTCCGACTTTCCGAATTTTCCGCCATCAGCCTTTGTCACAAGCGGACAAGTTAGAGCATAGGCTTCGCCGCCATCAAGCCTTCTGATCAGTTCGGTTCCTGTTACTATATTTCCCCATTGATCCGAACCACCCATCTGCAATTTGCAGTTTTTTTCCTTAAAAAGATGAAAATAATCATAACCCTGAATGAGCTGATAAGTAAATTCCGTAAAGGATATGCCGGTTTCAAGGCGTTTTCTGACGGAATCCTTCGCCATCATGTAATTTACTGTAATATGCTTACCCACTTCACGCAAGAAGGCAAGAAAAGAAAATCCCCGGAACCAATCGTAATTATTGACTATTTCAGCTGAATTCCCTCCGCAATTAAAATCCAGAAATTTTTCAAGCTGTTTTTTTTGGCAGAATAAATTGTACTTCAATGTATCCTCATCAAGAAATTTTCTTTCTTCTGATTTGAATGATGGATCGCCTATCATACCGGTCGCACCCCCGACAAGTGCGATGGGTTTATGACCACAACGCTGAAAATGTACAAGTAACATTATCGGCAGAAGGTTTCCAATATGTAACGAATCTGCAGTTGGATCAAATCCTATATACCCGGCAGTCATCTCTTTTTGCAATTGTTCTTCGGTGCCGGGCATTAAATCATGTATCATGCCCCTCCATCGGAGCTCTTCGATAAAGGTCATAGAAAAAATTTTGGCAAATATAACACTTAGGTTTCATTATATAATCCGGGAGCTTCAAACCTGTTCTCCCTGGCCCCGGTATCCCTTTTCTACAGCAAGTGACGGGAAGATTTTAGTGGCTATGTTGGTAAGTGGTTTATAAAACAGTGAGTGCTCCCTTGTATTCTCCGGAACAAAATGCATCTTTTGATCCAATCGGTTTATATAAGCCAGTAAAACTCCAACTATAATGGCAGTCTTTGCCAGGCTTAAAATTACACCCGTCAGTCGGTTTAAAAATGAAAGATCTGCCGATTCAACTACTTTTTCGATGAGCTTGCCTATAATATTGACACCAACAAAAACCAGAATAAAAGTAACAGCAACTGCTACAAGGTAAAGTGTTTCCGAATTCAAGTCAAGCCTTCCTTCAAGTCGGGTTGCAGTAAAACCAGATAATTTCAGGGCTGCATATACTCCTAATGCCAGTGCAGCGAGAATTGTGAGCTGCATAATAAAGCCCCGCGTATATCCCTTGTATAATGCCCAAATCAACAGGACAGCAATAAACATATCAATATAATTCATACACAATAAGGAATTTATAAATATAGCCAATTTTTACCTTGGTACTATTCATGCTATTACTTTACGATCCTAAATTAATGCTGTATATTATCTTTGCATAATATGGCTACTTTTTTATTTGATGATATAATTTTCGGTCCTGTTTGGAGCAGACGACTTGGCGAATCGCTTGGAATTAATTTGCTTCCCTCAGGCAGAAAAGTGTGTAATTTCAACTGCGTTTACTGTGAATGCGGAATAACACCCTCAGATTATCAACAATCGGAATTCCCTACTGTTTCAGAAGTAAGTGAATTGCTGGTAAACAAACTTTCACAACTAAAGACTGATTCTGCGTATCTCAATTCCATCACGTTTGCAGGCAATGGGGAGCCTACATTACACCCTGAATTTGATCGAATCATTGATGAAGTTATTAAAATCAGGGATCGGATTTTTCCGAATGTTTCTGTCGCAGTATTATCAAATGCAACTCTGATAGCAAATCGTAAAGTCTTTAATTCACTCCTGAAGGTAGATCTCAACATTCTGAAGCTTGATTCGGCTATTGAAGAAACATTGCGAAATATAAATTGTCCCCGGGGTAGTTTTAATTTGGATGAGATACTTGGTTTTCTGATTAAATTTAAAGGAAGACTAACGATACAAACCCTATTCCTGAAGGGGTACTGCAACGGAAAATATATTGATAATACTACTGATGAAGAAATAAATGCATGGGTTAAAACCATAGAATCTATCAAGCCTGAAAGCGTTATGCTTTATTCACTTGCGCGAGATACAGCTGTAGATACCCTGGAAAAGATAAGTGAAATTGAACTTAACAAACTGGCATTGATCCTGGAAGAAAAAGGAATAAAAACTCAGGTTACCCCCTGAAGCTAACTGTCTTGAATAATAATCAAACAACTGTTTTAATTTGTCCGCTGGATTGGGGACTTGGACATGCTTCCCGAATAATCCCGGTTGTTTACCTCTTTAAGACGTCCGGTTATAAGGTAATTCTTGGGGGGTCAGGTAAATCAGGAAAACTTTTAAAATCAACTTTTAGTGATATCCCGTTTATCCGAATTTCATCTCTGGCGATTCATTATCCGTTTAGGGGCAGATGGTTTGCATTGAATATAATTTTGCAGCTGCCAGTAATAATCTATAATTATGTTAAAGAGCACTATGTATTAAAAAGCTTAGTAAATGCTTATAACATAAATTTTGTTATTTCCGATAATCGATATGGCCTTTATTCCAATAAAACACGGAATATAATAATAACGCACCAGATTTCTCCGGTTTTGCCGCATTTATTATTATGGTTAGAATATCCCTTATATCTGTTCGTAAAAGCCCTTATTCACCATTTTGACGAGTGCTGGATACCGGATCTGCCAGGTAAAAATAATTTGAGCGGTAACCTGTCGCACAGATATCCGATACCACGTAATGCAATATTTATAGGACCTTTATCACGCTTTATGGTATTTCAGGGAGGTGATGAAGGTGAAAGATTTGATCTGGTTATAGTATTAAGCGGGCCACAACCCGAACTGGGCAGAATTACCCAGAAAATATTTCAACAGGCTTTGAATTCGGAAATTACAGCTTTAATAATCTGTGGTTTTCAGGATCTGAATAAGTTTTCAGCAACCAGGCATGGACTAAAAGTAGTTTCTCACCTTGAACCATTTAAATTCAGGACCATATTGGAAAAGGCCTCAGCAATTATCTGTTCAGCAGGTTTTTCCGGTATAATGGACCTTATCACTATTGGTAAATCAGCTATTCTGATACCTGCAAAGGGGCAAACGGAGCAGGAGTACCTGAGCCAATATCTTCATAAGCAAGGGTTTTTTGTAAGAATTCCGGAACCGGAATTCGATTTGAAAAATATGAGTGACTATTTGAATCAGTTGAAATCTTGCAAAC
>DATAEX010000031.1:0-2790 GCA_036257765.1 Bacteroidales bacterium | reverse complement strand
CCCGATTCCGAAGGTGTTTGTATAAAAACTGAGCTGGAGAAGCATTATAGTTTGAAATATGAAATTGGCTGCCGCATCTCCCAGGCTGAAGCCGATTTTTTCCCTTACAGAGATTTTTTCCATTTGTGAAGCGATTTATTTGTGTGTTAAGTTAGAATGTATCCTTATTTATTAAAGTATCTGAATGCATATTCAAGAAATATCGGCCAGTTGGGGCCCGGAGTATGCCCGCCCGTATGTTGTCTGAACGCCACTTCGCCGCCGGTAAGAGTGGTTCCTGTTGCAGGGAATACAGCAGTACCCATATCTTTTTTCCCCAGGAGTTTGTAAACGGGACCTGCCGCGGCAGCTGCCATGAACATACCACGTGCATCAATCCATGCATCGCCGTTTTCACCGCTGCTGATAAATACCGGCCTTGGAGCACATAAGGCAATAAGTTCATGGGCATCTATGGGGAGGTCATCCCAGCTAAGAGGCCCGCCATATTTAATAAAATTACCTGCCATCCAGTGATACTCACCTGATGAACAAAGATTTTCAATAATTTCACCCGCATCACGTCTGTGTAATTTGGCGCCTCCTTCGCCCGATGAACTAACAAAGGCAACGGCAAGCCTCTGATCATATGCCATGGTAACCAATGTGGCTTTGCCGTAACGGGAGTGGCCTTCGAGGGCGACTTTCCGGGCATCTGTCAGGGGATCGGTTTCGAAATAATCAATGGCCTTGCTTGCTCCCCACGCCCACGCCCTGAGAGTTCCCCAATCGTCGGGCTTACGCCTTTGTCCTTTATTAACAAGTCCTATTATCCCCCGGGTTAACCCTGCACCATGGTCAGCCTGAAAGCTGGTTGGTATAATAACAGCATATGCCCAGCCTCTGGCCAGAACCTGTTCCTGCCATGTTGGTTCAACGGGTACACCTGGTGCAGGCTCCGGTCTTCTAAAGCCCGGGGGAAATATAAAACCGAATTCCATAACCACGGGAACCGGACCAGAAGCTTTTTTAGGTACGGTGAGATTCAGTTTAACAGTAACTTCTATTGACGGGTAAGAAGAATTGTCTACCCTCCCCTCCAATTCTTTTTTAATAACGGGAACTCCCTTTTCAATTTCCTCAGATAATTTAACCACCACCCAGTTTATTGCAGGTATGTTTTCAGGAACACGCCCATACACCTCCCGGTCAAAGAGTTCGATAAGCTCCGGCCTCCTTCGGGTCCACCACATTTCTGATGTGGTTACCAGTGTTCCGTCGTTTAAAATTAAGGGATCAGGAAGAACAGGATAAGGATTGGCCTTAGATTCATCATAGTTTGCAGCATTCGGTGAATTCGGATTCATACCATCACGGCCCGGACGAAGCGAAGATATTCCAAGTTGTTTTAGCATCGCCTGGTGATCCTCGTTTGTAACCTTATTAATGCTGTCTCTGTATGCCTGGCTGCCCCATTGTGATAATACCACCGGTACAATTGTAAACAACGAGAAAATGAGGCAACTAAACCTTTTCATTTCATAAAATTATTTGATGAATTTACTTTTTTGTTTAATACTGCAACTTTTAAAAATAAAAAAAAATGTGATTCCTTGCAACCGATTGCGAAATTTTGCCAATTAGTTTTCACGATTTCCCTTTTTTATACTTAATTTGCATATTCATTAAGCAACTATGACATCTGACCGCGACGTTACGATTTACGACATTGCCAGGGTACTTGATATCTCGGCTTCCACAGTCAGCAGAGGATTAAAAAATCATCCGCATGTCAGAAAAGAAATGAAGAAAAAAATACTGATGACTGCACGGAAAATGGGTTATCAGCAAAACAAGTTTGCAAGTAATTTAAGACAAAAGCATACTTCTACTATCGGGGTTATTATTCCCCGGCTCGATAGTTACTTTATGTCGACCGTAATATCCGGCATGGAAAAAGTTGCCAATGATTCAGGATACAACCTGATCATCAGCCAATCGCAGGAGTCATTACGAAAGGAATCCGCAAGCGCGGCAACCCTTTTCAATACAAGAGTTGACGGAATACTTATTTCTCTGTCGTATGAGACCACTGACCTTGATCATTTGAATGTTATTTTCAAAAAAGGAATTCCTGTAGTTTTCTTCGACAGGATCTGTGATCATCCAAAATGTAAAAGTGTGGTGATCAATAATTATAAGGCAGGTTACGAAGCCACAGCTCATTTGATAAACCAGGGATGCAAAAAAATAATTCACATCGGCGGAAGTCTTATCCGGAATGTCTATTCTGATCGTTATAATGGTTTTCGTCAGGCTATGACAGATAACGATCTTGAAATAGCCCCGCAATCGCTTATTGTTACCGATCTCAGTCACAAATCCGGCGTTGATGTTGCTCGTAGCCTGCTTCAGCAAAAGAAAATGCCTGATGGTATCTTTGCATCGAACGACACATCTGCAGTAGCCATTATGTGTGAGTTAAAACAGTCCGGGATCCGGATACCTGAAGATGTGTGTGTGGTTGGATTCAACAACGATCCTATATCAAGAGTTGTTGAGCCGAACCTTACCACAATTAATTATCCCGGCAGGGAAATGGGCGAAATTGCGGGTACTACTCTCATCAGTATTCTTAAAGGACAACAGTCCGATCTGCTAAACAGTATTGTTCTTTCACATTCATTGATTATCAGGCAATCATCACTGCGTAAATAGACTATGATTGTTTCATAATAAAACCTAACCACAAGGTGTGCGGAAAGAACCAAGTAGCTTATTAACTTGTTCATTATAAATCGATTCTATGAA
>DATAEX010000556.1:0-4649 GCA_036257765.1 Bacteroidales bacterium | reverse complement strand
AAAAAACTGTAAATTAGTTTCAAAGTTAATGATTCCGTAAGTTACCTGAACCTTTTCTTATGAAAACCCTCCTTGCATTTTGTATGATTATTCAGGCCTTGTATGTATCTGGGCAGGAAGAGATTTCAAGTAAGAAAGGCTGCAAAATCGGTTTGAAGGTTTCCTACTATCCTACAGCCGGATCCCGTAGATTTTTAAGAGGCAGCGAAGATGTTCCAATGATTAACGGTAAAGAATTTTATTCGGCAGAAATAGTTTGCTTGAATCGGGTTTCAAAGAAATTAGATCTTGAAAGCGGCTTGGGCTATGCTAACCATAGCGTAGAAGTGGATCCCTGGGGAATTAATAACGAGTACAAAGAAGTTCTTCCGGTTCTGTATATACCTGTGGCTTTGCGGTATAACTTTCATAAATACGCTTTTGTTTCCAGCGGAATATTTTTCGGTTTTGATTTCAGTGAACCTGGAGAATTTTCGAATCAAACCGGTATTGGTCTATCATTAAGTGGCGGATTTAATTACGAATTCCGGAATAAAACAGGTGTTTCTGTAAGTCCATACATTAATTTGCACTCCTGGTTATGCTATGATTACGGTCCTTTTAATAACGATAAATTGGTTGAAATTTCAATTAAATTAGGGTTGTATTACCGTCTTTAGATTTTTTTAAAAGGTTGATATTAACAGTAACCAGATTGTTAATATACTTTTATAAAAAAATCATCTAGGTATAAAGCTTTGCTATCCCCACTATTCCAGCAATACACGATTAGTTCATCGCCCTTTCGTATACTGCTTTTCAGAAATGATTTTGACATGAAGCCAGTATTCCATCTTTCACCATTTCCATTAAAGTTTTCCAAATCAACAGCATCGTAATAAATGGTTCTGTCTTTTCGACTTACAGATATTACTAAATGGCAGGATTCATAGCCCAACTTGAAGAATTTTACAAAGGCAAATACATGCATCCCTTTACCTGAGAGTGTCTTTCTGAAAGTTGAACTAAACACTCTGTCGCCCGAAAGTTTTTCAGAATATTTTCCGGATACCGTCAGGCTGCTGTCATAAATAATCCCTTCCCTGGTAAACTCAGCAGAAGGCTTCTCGTAGTCATTAAGATAAATACGGCTGTCCTCAGAAGGACTGACAGGACTCTTTGAAAACCTTACCACTTTAAATCTTTCTCCTGAATACTCTTCTACGACTTCAGGAAAATGCATAACAATAATGTCACGCATTCCGGTTACTTCAGGGACATTCGACCATATGTAAACCAAATTTTCGGCTTTTATCGTGTCAAGTATATTCCATAATTTGATTTCATCTCCGTTCGGACGAAACCTCATGGAAAGTGTTTTGCTGCCGAAAAGACTATCTGCGAAAGGAAACTGCGAGTCAACATTAAAAAGTAAGAACGAGGCTTGGTTCAGCGATTGTTTTGAATCCAGATATTCCTTAATCTTCATGTAATTCTGTTCCTGTGTCCGGGCAAAAGGTTTCACAGGTTTAAATACAAGTAAAACACTCAGGATAATCATGCCTGTGTTAAAAATATACAGATTTTTGCTTCCATTCGTATGGAAAGCTAACAACAATTGTACAACGATGAGAAGGATAATAATCAGTGCGAAAGATCCCAGGGTGGCATATAAATAAAGTGAATTCCTGAAATCAAACACAATTTCATGAATTCCTGATGGAACTTCTATTCCGATAAGGCTTTTATGCACGGTATGATGATCCGCTTTTTTTCCATCAATAGTTACTGACCAACCGGGAAAATCATTCTGAAGCAGGACGACCGTTTGTTTGATGCTGGTTTTTGTGGAAAACACCATTCTCTGCGGACTAAAAGTTGTACAAATCGCGGTATCACCAGGTAAACTATATTCAAAATAAAGCAGCCGGTTACCCGTAACTGCCTTAAACAAAAGCGTATCACTCTCAAGCCATCTGAAACGATCTAGTACGAAAGGATACATGTAAAAAGGTGATACAGATTTTGAATAAGTATTTGTGTTATTGATTATCGGAAAATGCGCTGCACTTTCTTCGGTATGTTTAATTACCTCAAGGTTATCAGGGTTGGGAAAACCGGCAGGGCTATTTCTGAGAAAAGCCCGGATATCTAGTGGATCATATTTTGAGGTGACTGTAACATGCATATTCATGCCGGTGAAAACAATAACTTCAATGGAAAGTACCAATGTAAGCAATGTATAAAACCATTCAATTTTTTTCCTGATTATGATCAGAAGTATAAATATCACGTTTATGATCAGGAATATTGCTGTTTGCAGGAATAACGGGCCGAAAATACCAAAATCATTAATAATGCTGTTCCATTCAGGTTTAAAAAAAGCAGGACCTGATAAACGGATTATAATGATCATAGCCGAAGCCAAACAGATCGCAGCAATAACTACAATCGACACAACGTAAACAATCCTGAAACGACCAAAATTCTTAGTATCAGCCGGATCATGTTTTGATATCTGAAGTCCTGTAAATAAGAGCAACAATAGAATCGTAATGAACCTGAATGAGCTGGGATGCCTGAATTTATTGAATAATGGTACGTATTCAAAGAAAATTTTATGAAGAAATGCGTTTTCACCAAAGGTGAGTAGCAGCATAAGAAAAGAAGCAATAAGTAAAAGCAGCCCTGTTCTTGTGATTTTTACCGATAAGGAATAAATAAACAATATCAGAATAACTATTCCGAAATAATGATTGTTCATTGAAACATCTGTGTTGAATAGTGCGGGATGACTAGCAGTTACAAATGGTGCAATGACCGAAATCAGCGAAGATGGAGTAAACGGATTTGTAACAGAGTATTCATAACTTAACTGTACATACCTTTCAACAAAGGGTGTCGCCTGTTTTATACTTATCAAAATACCAGCGCACATTAATAACAGGAAAACAGCTGCAAAAGAACAATTTAATACGTATACAAAAACTTTTTTATACTCCTTGTTTCGTACCAATTGAATCAAATAATGCACAAAAACCGGGATTAAACCATACATCAGCATAATCGCAAACGAAGGATACCCGCCTGTTATGAGGAATATTGTGAAGATTACGAACAGCAGGGTATATTTAAATTTTAAATCACGAGCCAGTTTAATGAAATATAGAATAGAAAAAGGTAGCCATGCAGCCCCAATTATAAATTGAATGTGCTGTGCATTTCCGGTAACAAACCCCGATAAACTATAAGCAATTCCTGCCAGCATAGCGAACTGCTTTGTAATTCCTGTTTCGATTGCAAGCCTATATACACCAACTCCGGCAAGGATCACATAAAAAATGAATAGTATATGAAAGGTAATGTTTGTATAAGGAAACAGTCTGCCGATAAACATGTCGACAATATAATTCGTGTTTAGCATGTCGGCATAAATAGGGAATCCCAATTGCTGATAAGGATTCCATAAAGGAAATATATTATTTCTCAGGCATTCGCTAATAAAGTAATGGCCGGGAAGGTAGCCGTCAAGAATATCATATTTCAGAGTTTCCTGGAGAAAAGCAACCGGCCGGAAAGCAATAATGCTTACAACGGTTATGATCAGTATAGGGAGGCTTCTTTTTATTATGCCTCCTTTTCCCATGTTGCCCCTTCTTTAGTGTCTTTCACAGCTATTCCAAGCGATAGAAGTTGATTGCGTATACGGTCGGAGGTAGCATAATCTTTTCTGGCCTTAGCTTCCTGCCGTTGTTCTAGGAGCAGTTTTACCAGCCCGTCAAGTAATTGACTGTCGGTTGACTGACTTTCCTCAGCGGCTAACCCCAGAATTTCAAATGCAAAAGTATTTATGAATTCTTTCAATAAAATGAGGTCACTTTCATTCAAAGTGGCCTTTCCGTCGTTTACAGAATTAATGACCCTTACACATTCGAACAGGTAGCCCAGCAAAATAGGCGTGTTTAGATCATCATTCATTGCCTCGTATGCCTTTTCTTTCAATATTGAAATATCAGCAGTTGAAGTTGGTGACGCTTTTAATTTTTTAAGCAATACAATCCCTTTAAGCAGCCGGGTAAGACCCTGTTCTGCAGCTTTCAGTGCTTCATTTGAGAAGTCAACCGGACTGCCGTAATGCGCTTGCAACATGTAAAATCTGATCGTCATTGGCGAAAAGGCTTTTTCGAGCAACCGATGACTGCCGGTAAACATTTCCTCCAATGTAATGAAGTTGTTTTTTGACCGTGCCATTTTTTGTCCGTTGATGGTGATCATGTTATTATGAATCCAGTAACGGACATGTGGCTTACCTGTAACAACAGTTGATTGGGCAAGCTCACATTCATGATGCGGAAAAATAAGATCCATTCCTCCTCCATGAATGTCGAATTGCTCACCCAGGTACTTCATACCCATAGCTGAGCATTCAAGGTGCCATCCCGGAAAACCTTCACTCCATTCCGAAGGCCAGTGCATTAAATGTGAAGGTTCAGCCTTTTTCCAAAGAGCAAAATCAAGAGGATTTCGTTTTTCGTCCTGTCCTTCCAATTCACGGGTGTTGCTGAGCATCTCCTCCAGATTCCTACCTGACAGGCGACCATATCCGAATTCCTTATTATATTTTTCAAGATCGAAATAGACCGATCCGTTTGACACATACGCATAACCCT
>DATAEX010000553.1:0-2320 GCA_036257765.1 Bacteroidales bacterium | reverse complement strand
CGGGCGTCGGTAATGTCTGTTCCCGCAATGAATTCAACAATAATCGATGAGAAATCCTGTACAGAAGTGCTGGTAATCTCCCTTACGTTTTCAAGCGATTTCATTTGCTTTTCGAGGGGCCGTGTGATAAAATTTTCAATATCCGTAGGCGAAGTACCCTGGTAAAGAGTGCTTATCGAAATATAGGTAAGCTCAATTTCCGGGAACTGTTCTTTTGGTATGGTGAAATAACTCATCAGGCCAAATAATGACAGAATTACTGCCAGCATATAGGCGCTGGTTTTGTTATCAATGGCCCAACTGGTGGGTTTGAATTCTTTGTATTTTATTTTTTCAGCCATTTCCGGTATATATTAATAATATTCAAAACCTAACAGATTCGCCTTCGTCAAGATTCAGGTAACCACCGGTTATTACTTTCTGACCTGGTTCCAGGCCTGTAACAATTTCTGCTAACCCATTGTAAATCTGTCCGGTTTTAATAGATAGTTTTCGTGCAAAATACCCATCATTCTCCTGCTGAGCAACCAATACAAATTGCCCCTTATTATCGGTCTGCACAAGATTAACAGGAATTACAAGAGCTTCAGGTACATGGTAATCCTTTATTTTCATTATCGCAACCATATTGGCTTTCATATTTTTGTCATATTGCTTCAGACGTGCCTCAACAAGGTAAGTTCTGTTTACCGGATTAACATATTTGCTGGTAAAGGTCACTCTGGCTGTAATCTCCTTTTGAATATCGGGCAAAAAAACTATCACTTCGTCACCATTGCTTATTTTATTTGCATATGCCTCTGCAACGTCTGCAGTCACCTTCAGATCATTGAAATTTACCACCCGGAATGCAGGCATTGCCGGTGAAACAGCCTGACCTACTTTAACCATGGATTCCTCAACGTTACCGTTAATTGGCGATTTGATGCGGGTCATATCTATTTGCTTTTTGAGCCCTGCAAGCTGTGCTTCCAACGACTCTTTGTTTGCTTTGGCCTGGAGATATTGGATTTCTGATCCTATTTGTTGTTTCCACAGATTTTCCTGTTTCGTGAAAGTCTCATCAGCAAGTGCATAATTGGTTTCGAGAGATTTAAGTTGTTCCTGAAATGTTGCATCGTTAAGGCGTGCGAGCACATCACCTTCCTTTACATACTGTCCGACACGAACGTTTACTTCAACAACATTGCCGGCAGTTTCAGGATATAAGGCAATATTCTCATCCCCGTCAAGTTTTCCCTGCACCTCGATAAAATGATCGAACTTTTTGAGTTCTATATTTTCAACCGAAACAAAAGTTGATGCTTCATTTCTGCTGGCGGTGTCTTTCGTAGCTGAAAGCTGTGTTTCCAATTGCTCGATCTGCTTATTAAGTTTATCACGTTTGCTTTTTAATGCTTCAAGCTGTGCTTCCTTATTCGCGCTACATCCTGCAGCAATTATAAGTATGAGAATTAATGAATTTTTCATATTGATTGTTTTAAACAGTTTTATCAGTTAGTCTGTATTCTTGGTTAATAAGTTTTCAAGGTTAGTTTTCGCAGCAACAAGAGCCATCAGGGCCGAATAGTAATTGTTTTCAGCTGTAAAATACTGATTTTGTGCCTGGTTCATATCAAGACTTGATCCTACACCTTCTCGGAATTTCGTTATCGAATTGAGATACACCTTATAGGATAAATCGCGGTTTTCCTTCTGCATATTGAAAATGTCCCTCGCCGAAATGTAACCGGACAGCATTGTTTCATATTGAATTCGCAATGATTCGCTGAGCATTTCTCTTTGCGTGCGTGCCTTCATAAATTCAAGCCTTGCCTGACTCACCTGTGAAAGCCTTTGGCCACTACTAAACAACGGAAAATTGAGTGAAAGTCCGAACATATTAGGCGATTGATCATTAAAGAAATTATCATCGAAATCTTCATGGCGGTTATAAAATCCTGCAAGGGTAGGAAGGAACTGAGCTTTCTTCACTCTCATGTTTAACTGGGAAAGAACTTCTGAAGTGATTGCCATCTTATAGGTAATATTCTCATGAAGATTGAGGCTGTCTATACTGGCAGTTTCAAGCTGCATCGTATTCATCAGTCCTTCAATATTGTCGGTTAGATCAATTGGCTGATCAACCGGTAAACCTATATGAAATTTCAACAAGCGCTCGGTAAACTCAATTCTCCGTTCCATGGAGGTAAGATTGCTCCTTATGTTCAGGTACTGGATCCTGAGCTGATCTACATCGGTTGCCTCCGCAAAACCACTTTTAAATAGTTGTTCAGATTCATGATATGTTTTTTCGACGACTGAAAGCGTGGAATCGAGC
>DATAEX010000542.1:0-10873 GCA_036257765.1 Bacteroidales bacterium | reverse complement strand
CTGTGGCACATGAAGGATATGTATACAAATGAGGCTCCCAAATTTACTACCGACGGTGAAACCGACTTTGCACCTGTCGGAGAAGGCGTCATAAACTTCAAGGAGATTATCGCTGCAAAAGAAATTGCCGGAATGAAATATATGATTGTTGAACAGGATTCAACCAAAGACGGTAAACCTTTCGAAGCGATTAAAACCAGTATAACTAATCTGACAACGGAAATCCTGGTATAATTAGGAGTCTTCTAAGTCTTCTAAGTCTTCTAAGTCTTCGTTGAAAAATTTGAAAGAGTGACAGGAGGAAGGGAGCGGGTTCGGATCGCCTAATTCAAATAAATTTTAAAAATATAACCAAAAATCAGGAGGAAATTTTTCAACCGATCCATCTCCCACCTCAGGATAGTAGTCTAAATCCATGGAGTTGTATCTATTCAGATCTATCCATCCGAAGACTTTATAAATAATTGTTGCCGATGAAGCTTCAAATTTCCCTATTACCTTTTCCCCGCTATCTGAAATACAATGAATATTGCTTTTTACCTGAGATGCAACCGGAGCAAAAATCTGATCATTGGCACTTAGCTGCCGGCCAACAGAATTATAAAACTGATAAACATCGGCCGAAATTGAATATATTGTCTGCGTTACAACCCATGCACTGGTGAATGGGGCAGTTTTACTTTCTGTCCGGAGAGACGGATCATAGTAATATCTCAGGAAACCGACAGAGTGATTGCATAGTACCTGCTTACTGTTGTTGTCAACTGAAAAATCCACGGCATAGGAATTATCCATGCCTGTGGTTTCCCATATGTAAACATTATAAGGTCCGGGGGTATTAATAGCCTCCTGGTAGGACGAAAGCTTCACAACAAAAGTATGGAACTTATAATACTGCGTGTTGGATTCATAAGAAGTTAAATCCGACCTGATAAATAATCCTTGCTCTTCGTTATAAACTGGTGTGTTGTATGCACTGTATACATAGGTAATTCTTTTCCCTGGAACCGCATACAGACTGTCGATTTTCGGAGCAACCTGTAAATACTGGGGAATTGAAACGTATTCCCTGCCATCATTTAAAACCACGCGTAATGTGTAGGTTACTCCAACTTCTCCAGCCATATCCCCGGTAGTATAAATTCCGTCATGCAGCTGAAGTTGTACTGTGAAACCATAATCATCCAATATGTAAACTTCCGCATCCGAAATAACACGTACCTGGTCATCCCCAAAGCTTACAGCCCAATAGAGTTTTACTTCCGGTGGCTGATTCGCTAAAATTCTGCCCTGAATTACCGGTATCAGTTCAGGAGATTTTACATCGTCCGGATAATACATTTCCCTGCATGATATCAAGACCCATGACAAAAGAATGATATACATGCCGGTCTTTTTCATTTCAGAAAACGAAATTATAGGTTACAGATGGGACAGGCAGACCTATTAAATAAAGCTTATACAGACTATACCTTTGATAATTATTGATTTCGCCGGGTTCTTCCATTTTATAATAAACCGTATAGGGATTTTTTCTTCCGTAAACATTCAAAAGTGCGAAAGTCCAGGTGCCTTTCCACTTTTTTTTCAGGCGAAGGCTTTCACCGATTGTAAGAGTGAAATCGAGACGGTGATAGGGTTCTAAACGGTATTTATTCCGATCGGAAAATACGGGCACCTCGTCTCTTCCCTTTAACCAGGGCCTATCGGTTTCATTAAAGAAATAATATTCAGGCAAAGTTATAGGCCGGCCGGTTGAGTATGTGAAATTGGCGGAGAACCGGACCCTTTTGTTCTGGTTAAAATTACAAACCACTCCAAAATCATGAGGTCTGTCGTACGACGAAGGATAGTACCTGTTATGATTCACAATTTCATTTGAAGTTAACCCATCTGTTTTCCTGAGTGATCTTGAATAAGTATAGCTCAGCCACCCATCGAAACGTCCGGATTTTTTTCTTATCAGGAACTCTATGCCATAATTCTTGCCTGTGGCGTTAATAAGTTCTGTTTCAATGTGACTGTTCATTTCAAGGTCAGCGCCATTGATGTATTCTATTACATTTTTCAGTTCTTTATAATAGGCCTCCACCGATGTTTCGATAGTATTATTATAGAAATTCCGGTAATAACCCAATGCAAACTGGCTCGCTGCCAGAGGCCTTATGTACTTGTCGGCCAGCTTCCAAATATCTGCAGGAGTAGAAACATTGGAGCGGGTTATCATGGAAATATATTGATTGTTCCTGTTATAGCTTATTTTCAGTGAACTGACATCGTTTAATTTCAGTCTGGCTGAAAGTCTTGGTTCAAAACCATGGTAGATTTTAATAAACCCATTATCATATTTTTCAAAGCCGATTATTGTCGAAGTATCTTTAGGCAGGCCTGGTTCATAAAGCCATACATTTCCGGGAGCTGCATTACCGTAAGCTGAATAACGTAATCCGATATTGAATAGCAGAGAATTTCTTAAGGAGAATTCATCATTGATAAAAACCGCACCTTCTATTCCCTGTTCATTTTCCAGAACAGATCTGTCAATCAGGATTCGCTCATTCAGTGGACCTTTTTTACCTGGCATTATCTGATATCTGGCCAGACTGAAACCTGCGTCCAGGTTATGCTTTGCGATCCTGCTATACTGAAGCCTGTATTTAATGCCTTCATATTGGATGCCCGAGCTGATCCTTGACTGCCGTTTTCCAATATCATCTTTATTTACCTTGTAATCACTGAATGTCAGGGTAAAATAAGAAGCCAGATGGGGACTAAACAGGTAATTCCAGTTTAGCGAACCTGCCATAATTTCGTAATCATACTTCAAATCCGAAGAAAATGTGAAATAATCATTGCTGCCATAACCCGACAACATGAGCCTGTTTTTACCAAGGTTAAGATGTATGGCACCATTAATATCGAAAAATCCAGCCTTGCTTGTCCTCAGATAATATTCCTTCATGTTTTTCAAAATCCAATCGGAATAGCTGCTGCGGCCACCTATGTGAAACCAAAACCTGTCTTTAATAACCGGCACTTCTATCATGAGGCGGCTATCATAAATGCCTGCGCCACCTTTTAAGGTCAGCTTTTCGGGAACCTTTTCAGATGACCGGATATCAATTACCGATGAAACTCGCTCTCCAAATGCTGCGGGTATATGTCCTTTGTACAGTAAAAGCTTATCTAAGGCATCGGGATTTACAACTGAAATCAGACCAAAAACATGCGAAGTATAAAATAGCGGTGCTGAATTTAAAAGGTAGAGGTTCTGATCTTCACCGCCACCTCTTACATTGATTCCGGAACTGAACTCACCAATTGATTTAATACCAGGCATTATGGTAAGCCCTTTAATTACATCCTTGCTACCCGATACCGAAGGAAGCTGAACGATTTCCCTGATATTGAGTTCAACAAGACTCATCTGATGACTGGTTACGTTGCGGTCCATTCGCTGACCGTAAATCACGATGTCTTCAAAACGCACAGACTTGTCGAATAACTCTATATTATATTCACCTGTACTTAATACCTTTATATTAAAAAGAGAAGTTTCGTATCCTACACTCGACACAATCAGAGTATAAAAACCCGGAGTAAGCAAAAGTTTGTAAATACCCTGAGTATTTGTAACAATCCCATGCTGAAGGTTTTGAATTTGAATTGTTGCACCTATTACCGGTTCGCCGCTTTCTCCATCAGTAACCTTTCCTGTAACCGAAACATTTTTATGTTTTCCAACTTCCGACAGATCGCCAACCACCGCAAATTGCTCTTCCGATTCTAAGTTGCTGTAATAAGGCATCTGCCCAAGAAGCATGGCTGCCTCCACCCGGGGAAAAAATACTACCTTATTATTAATTATCCTGAAAGTATAAGGTTTTCCGGTAACCAGCATATTTACTGCTTCCTCAACAGTATGATTGCGAAAAGTAACGATCACGTTATC
Source organism: Bacteroidales bacterium (assembly GCA_036257765.1). Classification (GTDB taxonomy): domain Bacteria; phylum Bacteroidota; class Bacteroidia; order Bacteroidales; family UBA10428; genus UBA5072. The sequence continues at coordinate 6,921 of DATAEX010000542.1, read as the reverse complement.
GTTACTGAACCAGCTATCTTTGAAATAAAATTTGACCGGATATTGATCTTCAAGCTGGTTTAGCACCTGGATGAAAGGGCCTGAAAAGGTTCCGGTTATTCTTATCTCGGCAGGTGACTGGCCAAATATAATTCCGGATAGAAATAACAACAACACAAAGACCGGGCACTTCCCCGAAACAAATCCTGCCATAAATCGGATTAATTTAATTTCAGGTCAAAACGTAAGGTCATTTCAAAATTAAACATTTTGAGACCTAATACATTAGATTCTTTTACACCGTCAGGTCGTCCGCTCCAAATTATAACTCTAATTGACTATAAAATCTTATTGCCATAGCCATCCCCCGCTCATTGTCTCTTAAAGTTATATGATTATGGCGAAGCAACTTTTTCATTTCTGTTTTATTAATGAAGGGCAATTCAAGAAGATTTTTTCGCCTTAACCGGATCAGATAATCATGTTCTTTTGTACTGATAACATGTTTGGTATCGTCATAAAGCTTATTCGCCACAGGCTCCACCTTAACGTTTCGGTAAGCAAATAATTCGATCCTGCCCTGGACCAGTTCATGCACAAATACCTCCGTTGAATCCAGGTATGGCAGCCTGATTTTCTTTTTTACAAACAGGGCTTCCGGATACGCTCCATCCTGATAAATTCTGAATTGCGTTATATCTGATTTATTCAATACGCCTTTCCGGTAATCCCTCGTCCTGAGCCATAATAACTGATCCAAATACCGGTCATACTTTATGATTGCATTGCTTATCACTTCACCGGTTCTAAGCCTGATCCCTCCATAGGCCCAATCGCGCAAATATTGTTCGCCTTCGTATCCGGCGACGGGGTTGGTGTATTCGACACCTATAAGTCCGTTCAGCAATGCCTGCTGGTATTCTTCTTCCGAAGAGCAGGCGCATCCCCCCTGTTGAGCAACCGTATAAACAGGAAAAAGGAAGACCAAAAACAGCATTACCTGATATTTCATAGCAATCATTGTTCAGTTATCTCAAAATACTCCGTGGCGCTTAAAGGAATTCCATCACTGGTAATGCCTTCAGCTCTTATAAAAAATTTCCCGGTCAGTAGCGTTGCAGGAAATTCGACTACGATCTTATTACCGGATGGTAGTTTCACAAAAGGTTCCCAATAAATACTATTTCTGAAATCGGGGAAATGTCTGTCGCTTACTTCATTGCTCCCGCTTAAAACCTCATTTCCCTGTAACGATGTGATAACCTTATTTTGAAATCTGACGGTATGGCTGCGAAGGTAGTTTTCAGGAATTTGGTTATCATAGGTATATATAGAGACCATACCGGGTAATGTCATGTCACCGACAAGCACATTGGGCTGGATTATTTCAATACGTTTGATATCCTTTGTCCCAAGAGTTGAAATATAGACCAGATCGGTAAATGGTACACCGTTCAGCATTACCACGAAATTATCCTTCCACAAATTGATATTCGGACTCAATACTTCCAGATAAAATTCATCCCGGCGGTTGCCGAACCTAACCTCGGGAAGAATATTACTGGCAATTTCTCTGAAATTTCGCAAATCGGCATATTCAGATGGAATAACCACCCTGTTTGGCATGCTTAGAAAAGCGGGACCGGTTTTTAGGCTAACAGAAACGGCCTTTTGTTCATTATTTCCATAGATAGCTTCAATGAGCCTGATATTTTTAACGGTTGATAAATAAGCCTGTTCCTCCGCATCCAGAATATAACTGTTTGTTGCCGTATCAGCAAGCATCGCAGTTTTACTGAACACTTCAAGTTTGCATTCTGAAGACATCGAAGCATCGGCAAGCTGAATTATCAATTCCTGGTTATCATAGGTCCGGTCAAGGAAAAACCTGAATGCACCCGTTGTATCCACTTTAGAAAACAAGATTCGCGGCGAAATAGAATCAGTAACGGCAAGCCAAACATCGCAACGGTCTATCGGCGCATTCTGATTCGGGATAATACGGCCTGAGAGAATAAAACCCCTGTCCTCTATTTTATGAAGGCATGCGGCAGGTTTTCTGTTACTATAAACTCTTGCCAGACCCGAATTTATAAACTCATTCATTTCAGGATCAAGGAGCATTGAATCAAAAGGCGAAACGGGATATACTGAAACCGAAATATCTGCAACAACCTTGCTGCTGTGTTTCAGATCTAATTCAAATCTGACAGATTCGTCGGTTGTGTATTCACTTTTCTCTGCGTGAAAGTTCAATGAAGTTTCCTCATCCCCGATTTCTGTCATATCCGGTTGCAATCTTTTCCCGGGACCTTGTGCATTGAAAAACCTGATTGCCGGATTTCCTTCCGATTTAAGGCTGGTAACCAAAATCCGGTCTGAAAAATAAGTTGAGGCCGGACTGTTTCTCATCCAGTTCGTATATGCTGTGAGCACATATATTCCGGGCTTTAAATCCTCCGGGAGCAATAAAGAACCCGCAGCTGAGCTGCTTTCAAGATTGATTCGCCAGTCCAGCCGGTTTTCAATTCCCGATCCTGTGAGATTGAAGTATATGATCTTGCTGCACGGAAGATTTGATCCTGTGGAACTTACAAGGTATGCTTTGTATCTGATGGATTCCCCGGCAATATATACCTGCTTGTCAAGGTGAACATACACCATTTCATGAACTGCAGAACCGGATGCAGGACCCTGACTGTTCAAAACAGGCATGCTCCCTGATATAAGAGCTGCAGAAATGATTAAGTATTTAAAAATGAAACGGCACATTAAGTAGAATATTAATAAAAATACACCCAGAAATCAGGGGGGAAATTTTCCTGAGACCCTGTTCCTACATCAGGATAATATGGCAAATCCTTCTGTCGGTGATTAACAAGGTCTTTCCATCCGAAGGCTTTATAAACGGTCGTTAGAGATGACGCCTCAAAAATACCCACCACACGTTCCCTTGGATCCGATATGCATTGAATATTGCTTTTTACCTGCGAAGCAACAGGAGCAAAAATCTGGTCGTTACCGCTGAGTTGCCTGCCAACAGAATTATAATACTGGTATACATCTGCCGAAATTGAATATATAGACTGTTTTACAATCCATGCTTCTGTGAAAGGCGCAGTCTGGCTTGTCGTTTGAAGTGTCGCATCGTAATAATACCGTAAATATCCTACAGGATGTCTGTACAATGCCTGGGTATTGTCCATGGTTACGGAAAAATCAACAGTATAGGGCTTTTCCATTGTAGTAGTTTCCCATAAAAAGATCGAATGTGAGCTGGGTGTTCCTAATCCAACCGTGTATGACGAAAGCTTCACTACATCCGTATTGAACCGGTAATAAAGCGTATTGGGATAATTAGTGCTGAAATCCGAATTTATAAACAATCCTTCCATTTGCGTATATATCGGTTTACCTGAAGCACCATATTGATAAGCGGTATGCCTTCCCGGAATTGCATAAAGACTATCAATCTGCGGAGCCATTTGTAAAAGTTGGGGAGTGGAAGTATATTCTCTGCCATCATCCAACACAACCCTCAATGTATAAATATTTCCGGCTATGCCATATATTTCATAACTTCTGTATATCCCGGGCGATGATTCAAAGAATCGGGCAACGTGACCCCAATTGTTTGATATGGTAACCTCTGCATCGGAAATATATTGAGTCTCCGAATTCTCATATTGTATTGCCCAGTATATAGTTACAACAGGGAATTCACCGTCTATTATCGTTCCCTGGATAACCGGAATTTTTTCATTCGATTCAATATCATCGGGATAATATAGTTCACGGCACGACCATAGGGTTGCCGACAAAAAGAACACCGCTATATATAAGTAAAACTTTCTCATTGTCAGAAAATGAAATTATATGACACTGTGGGAACAGGCCTTCCTATCAGATAAAGCTTGTAAAGATTGAACCGTTCGTAATTAGTGGTTTCATCAGGTTCCTCCATTTTATAATAGATTGTATACGGATTTTTTCTGCCATATACATTCAGCACTGAAAATGTCCAGTTGCTTTTCCATTTCTTTTTGAGGCGCAGGCTTTCGCTGATTGTAAGAGTCAGGTCGAGGCGGTGATAAGGTTCTATCCGGTATTTGTTGCGGTCAGAAAACACCGGAACTTTATCTGGTCCACTATAAATGAAATATTCAGGCAATGTAATAGGCCTGCCTGTGGAATAAGTGAAATTCGCGGAGAATCTTACCCTCCTGTTCAGATTAAAATTGCCTACCATTCCAAAATCATGCGGTCTGTCATACGAAGAAGGATAATATTTATTACTATTTACTATCTCATAGGATGTTAATCCGTTGGTCTTTCTTAATGATCTGGAATAAGTATATGTCAACCAACCTTCGAACCGCCCGCTGTTCTTTCTCACAAGGAATTCAGCACCGTAATTTTTCCCGGTTGCGTTAACGGTTTCCGTTTCGATGTGACTGTTCATTTCCAGTTGGGCATCGTTCGCATAGTCAATCACGTTTTTTAATCCCTTATAGTAAACTTCAAGCGAAGCCTCAATGGTATTATTGTAGAAATTCCTGTAGTAACCGAACGCGTATTGACTGGCTACAAGTGGTTTAATATATTCATCCGAAAGCTTCCAGATATCAGAAGGGGTTGAAACATTGGAATAGGATATCATGGAGATATACTGAATATTCCTGTTATAACTTATTTTCAGAGAACTTACATCGCTCAGTTTGAATCTGGCTGACAATCTTGGTTCAAAACCATGATATAACTTTATTATTTCACCTTTGTTATAGGTTTCATATCCGGTTATCGTGGATGTGTCTTTGGGACTGTCAAAGGCGTAAATCAGGATATTCCCGGGGCCCATATTGGCATAAGCCGAATAGCGAAGACCTACGTTAAAAATGATCGATTGATTCAATGAAATTTCATCGTTAAGAAACAAAGCGCCTTCAAAGCCATGTTCGGTTGCAAGAATGGCAGGATTAACCGGTATTCCTTCTGTCAATTGTCCAAGTTTCCCGGGCTTAATTTTGTAGCTTACTACGCTTATGCCCCCGTCAAGATTGTGGCGAGAAATACCATTGTACTGAAGGCGATACTTAAAGCTTCCGTATTGAATTCCAGAGGTTATACGGGTTTGTTTGCTGCCGATATCATCTTTATTCACATTATAATCGCTGTAAGCCAGTGTAAGGTACGATGCCAGATTTGAACCGAAAAGGTAATTCCAGTTTAGTGAACCTGTATGGCTCCCGTAATGATATCTCACATCCGAAGAAAACCTGAAATGATCACGGCTGGTATATCCCGACAGCATAATTCGACTCTTTCCAAGACTGGCATGAATGGTTCCGTTAATATCATAGAAGCCTGCCCGGCTGTTTCTGAGGTTGTATTCCTTCATGCTTTTAAGAATCCAGTCGGAATAACTTGTCCGGCCACCAATGCCGACCCAAAGTTTTTCGCTGATAACCGGGATTTCGAACATAAGCCTGCTGTCATAAAGTCCTACGCCTCCCTTTATCCGTGTCTTTTGAGGAAAGGTTTCAGGCGACTTAATATCTATAACTGATGATACACGCTCACCATAACTTGCCGGTATATGTCCTTTATATAGAGAAAGCTTATCCACGGCATCAGGATTAATTACTGAAATAAGACCGAAAACATGAGAAGTGTAAAATAGCGGTGCTGAATTCACAAGGTAAAGATTCTGATCCTCACCGCCTCCTCTTACATTGATACCTGAACTGAATTCACCGATCGATTTTATACCCGGCATGATTGTGAGCCCTTTAATAACATCCTTTCCTCCTGATACGGAAGGCAACTGTCCAATTTCCCTGATATCCAGCTCCACGAGACTCATCTGATGACTGCTTACATTACGGTCCATTCGCTGACCGTAAATGACAATGTCTTCAAACCGAACAGATTTATCGAATAATTCTATATTATATTCACCTGAGCTGATTATTTTTACATTGAAGAGTGACGTTTCATACCCGACGCTCGATACAATTAGTGTATACAATCCCGGTGAAAGCATAAGCTTATAATTTCCCTGAGTATTGGAAACAACTCCCTGTTGCAGATTCTGAATCTGTATCGTGGCACCGATCACAGGCTCGCCAGTTTTTCCGTCGGTTACCTTACCTGTTATATCTGCCGTTTTATGTTTGCCTGCTTCGGAAAGATCACCGACAAGAGTAAACTGCTCATCTGATTCATCATTATTACTGAAATTGGGAATTTGTCCGGTTAAGAGGGCCACGTCCCCACGTGGAAGAAAAATTACCTGATAATAATTTATGATCCTGTAGGTATAAGGTTTTCCTGATATAATGATATCTGCAGCTTCTGCAATTGTGTTATTACTGAATCTAACGTTCAGATTATCTGACCTGAACCACTCTTCCCTGAAGAAAAAGCGAACTGCATATTGTTGTTCAAGTTGATTAAGTACCTGGATAGTTGGACCGGAATAGGTACCTGAGATTTTGACCTCGTCTGGGGACTGTGCCGAAATAATTCCGCAGAGAAATAACAATAATAAAATTACCGGAATTCTCCCGAAAACGAATCCTGTCATAACTCGGATTAACTAATTTATGGGTCTACAAAACAAAGATGAACTCAAAATTATAAATTCCAAAGCCTTAAACAAGCAAAATCGTTAAATAAGACGATTTTATCGCTCAACACCTTTGTTTAAATCGGGATTCAGGAATCTGCAGATAATCTCACATAATCTATCATGAGCGGAATATCGATCGATCTGATACCATGTTGCTCAAGAAATTTGCTGTCATCAAGGAATACTTTCGCAAACCAATCGATATCTGAACCAGACATTTTAAGACTTGAACGGTAATTCTGAATGGCCAGCTGACGTTCATTTTTACACCAGTGAATATGTCCCAGGTTCATGTAATCGTTTTTAGTTAT
>DATAEX010000339.1:0-6728 GCA_036257765.1 Bacteroidales bacterium | reverse complement strand
AGTAAGGTAAGCAGTCTTGAAGCCCGGAGGAATATCCTGATTGTTTCCAAAAGATCCGGATCACTTATTAATAATTTTAAATCAAAATCTTCAGCCGGAGTATCTGAACAATGGATTACAGGCTATGAAAAAAGATTAAGCGAAATCCGAACTTATACCGAATATGCACCATTATGGGTAATCCTGGCCATTGCAATTTCTCTGGGATTAGGCACTATGGTCGGGTGGAAGAGGATTGTAGTAACCATCGGTGAAAAAATCGGAAAGACCCACCTCACATATGCACAGGGAGCTAGTGCAGAGCTTGTTGCTGCTGCTACTATAACTGTTTCTAGTTTCTTCGGACTGCCTGTAAGTACCACCCATGTGCTGTCATCCGGCGTTGCCGGTACTATGGTTGCAGAAAACGGGTTGAAAAATCTGCAGAAGAAAACGGTTGCAGCGATAGGAATAGCGTGGCTTATAACTCTGCCGGTGACTATATTCTTCTCAGGAATGCTGTTCCTGTTATTACGCCTGCTTTTTGTGTAATCACTTCAAACCTCAAACCTCAAACTTCAAACCCCAAACCACAAACCTCAAACATCAAACCCCAAACCTCAAACTTCAAACTTCAAACCTCAAACCTCAAACTTCAAACTTCAAACCTCAAACCCAACCCCAAACCTCAAACCTTCAAATAATCCATTATTCTTCCTGATATCTGCAACAACGATATTTCAGCAATTTTTGTCTGATATTGTATCAGCAAAAGTCTTTCCTCGGCTTCAAGCAAGCTCCGTTGTACCTCCCGCAATTCAAGGCCTGTCAGACTTCCCAGTTTGTATCTTTCCAATGCTATTTCAAGGTTTTCTTCAGCAGTCTTCAGATTTTCCTGTTCCAGCTCAAGAAGTAACAGATTATTCCGGTATCCATAATAAATGGTGATAAGATCCGCCCTCACCTGTTGTTCAATCTCCTGATATGCAAATTGACTGTTATCCATTTCAATACGGGCATTAGCCTTGCTCCGTCTCTGATTTAAACCATCGAATAGATTCACTCCAACAGTTAATCCGTAGTTTAATCCATCGGTTTGTTGACTTTTCACGTTACCATTTTCAAACTCATTCAGTCCGAAATCATACCCTGTTAAAAGGTTCAGGTAGGGATATGATCTTGATGCCACCAGTTTATAGTCGTATTCAGAAATATTTTGATTTCTTCTGGCTATCTGCAAACTCGTATTCAAACTTTCGGTTGATGCCAGCAGGGAGTCATAAAGCAGATCAGGATTGATACTTATTAAGGAATCGCTGAGCACGATATCATGACCGAGGTCATCCATCGCCATAAGCCTGTTTAATCTTACCTGTGATGCACGCAAAACTTCCTTCTGCCTTGTATACCTGGAACTGTCAGTATTAAGGTAAACCATCGACTGCAATAATTGCAATTTAGATGCTGCGCCGAGAAGATACCGTTCCTGGTCGATGCGCACTCTCTCTCTCGAGAGAGAAACTGCATAGGCGAGGTTGTTGTATAACCTGATCTGCTGAATGTACAGGTAATACTCGGTTACAATGTCGGCAATAAAATCCTCTACAGCTGATTGAGTATTCAGTTCTCCGACCAGTCGGAGTTCATTCAGTTTCCTATAAGTTGTAATTGCATTAAAACCTTGAAAAATTGTCCAGTTTAATCCAACCCCTGCAGCAGCTGAAGTGTTATGAACTCCGTTACTTATAGTGTTACTATCGGCTGAAAAGTTCAGTTTTGTATTATTTATAGTCCCTCCGTAACGACCATTTACATCAATCACCGGAAGAAATCCGGCATTTCCTATTGTGTAATTATTCGAAGCTATTTCCTGGAAATTCCTGGCAATCCGTATGGAAAAATTTCTTTCAAGGCCAGTTGAAATAACACGGTTAAGGTCGAAAGTTTCCTGGGAGTGAAGAGGCAAAAATGCCGTGAAAAGAATCGATATTGCCAGGAGACTACTGTATATTCTCATTGTTTTTATTCGTTTCTGTGGAGATTATAAGATAAATGGCCGGAACCACATAAAGTGTAAGGAAAGTTGACAGGGTCATACCGCCGACAACTGCTATACCCATTGCTATTCGGCTTTGGGCGCCTTCTCCCAGTCCCAGAGCAAGAGGTAAAATTCCGAAAATAGTAGCGAGGCTGGTCATGAGAATAGGTCTTAACCGGGCTGCCGAAGCATACCTTATCGCATCCAGTTTCGACATTCCGGATTCCTGCCTTTGATTTGCAAATTCAACTATAAGTATACCATTCTTTGATACAAGGCCAATAAGCATAATGATTCCAATCTGGCTAAATATGTTCATAGTAATATCGAAATACCACATAAACACAAGGGCTCCGACCAATGCGAGAGGAACTGTCATCATAACAATAAACGGGTCTTTGAAACTTTCAAACTGAGCGGCAAGAACAAGGAATATGAGAACAAGTGCCAGTGCAAAAGCAAATAAAAGGCTTGATGAACTTTCCTGAAAATCCTGTGAATCTCCGGCCAACGCGGTTCTGAAGGTTTCATCCAGAACTTTATCAGCAATTTTATCCATTTCGGCAATACCTTCGCTTATTGTTTTTCCTCTTGCCAATCCTGATGATATTGTAGCAGCGACAAAACGGTTATACCTGAATAACTGCGGCGGTGCAGTACTTTCATTCAGCGTCACCAGGTTGTCGAACTGGATCATAGCACCGGTATTATTCCTTACGTAAAGCGACTGAAGGTTCATAGGTGTATTACGGTCCTCGCGGGCGAGTTCACCCAGTATCTGATATTGCTTGCCATTCATGAAGAAATATCCGAAACGTTGACCGCTGAGCGCCAGTTGAAGGGTTTGACCGATATTCTGGGTTGAAACTCCCAGCAGGTTGGCTTTATCGCGGTTAATATTTATCTGGATTTCAGGTTTTGTGAATTTCAGGTTCACGTCGGCCATTTCAAACATCGGATTGTTGCTCACCTCAGCCATGAATTCAGGAAGTACTTCACGGAGCTTTTCAATACTCTGTGCCTGGATCACAAATTGAACGGGCTGGCCGGCACGCCTGCTACCGAAAGTCGATTGCTGGGTTACCATGGACCTGGCTTTGGTTTTACTCCTGACCTGAGCGGAAAGCTGATCTGCAATTTCCTGTTGCGATCGGTCTCTCTCGTCAGGATCCCTTAAGATTACACGAACGAAGCTGAAATTGTTCCTGACCATCATTTGTAACTTGTCTGTTTCAGGCACTGTTTTTTCTACCATTTTGCTCAGATCTTCTCCATAAGCCAGCCTGTATTCATATGTTGCCCCTTCAGGAGCTACTGTATTAATGCTTATTTGAGAACGATCTTCAAGAGGCGCCATTTCTGCCGGAATATTCATCCAAAGAACTACAATCAGAATGATACCGGCCAAAACAATAGCTGCTGCAATCCATTTTCTCTTCAGAAAATTATCCAAAGTATTTTTATAGCCATCATTAAGCCACACAAAAAATCCTTCTGTTTTTCTGAACATCCAGCCATGCGTTTTATGCGCCCTGAGCATTTTAGTGGACAACATAGGCGTCAGTGTTAGGGCAACAAAAGCTGATATGGCCACTGAACCTGCAAGAACAATACTGAATTCACGGAATAACCTGCCTGTCATTCCTTCCAGAAAAACAATCGGAAAGAATACAGCGATAAGAGTAATTGTTGTGGCAACAATAGCAAAGAATATTTCATTAGAGCCCTTCAAACCCGCTTCAACAGGCTCCATCCCATTTTCAATTTTCACATAAATATTTTCCATCATCACAATGGCGTCATCCACAACAATACCAATTGCAAGGACTATGGCCAGCAAAGTGAGCACATTGATGGTAAAACCGGCAAGATACATGATGAAGAAAGCACCAATGAGAGATACGGGGATAACAATAATCGGAATGAGAGTTGTTCTCCAATTTCTAAGGAAAAAGAAAATGATTACAACAACCAGGCCGAAAGCGATAAGAATTGTATCTTCCACCTCCTTAATTGATGACCTGATATACTCCGTGTTATCAAAACCAACGATTACCCCGATATCATCAGGCAAATCCTTTTGCATGAATTCCAGTCGTTCGTATACTTCATCGGTAATATCTATATGATTGGCACCCGGTTGTGGAATAATAACTGTTGCAACCATAGGTGTGCCATTCATTTTTAATATACTGCGTATATCTTCAGGCCCAAGCTCTGCTCTTCCCACATCGCTAACTCTTACGACCTGGTCGCCCTGTTGTTTGATGATAAGATTGTTGAATTCTGCCGGTGTAGTCATCAGGCCAAGTGTCCGGATGGTCAGTTCAGTTGTATTACCTTCCACACTTCCCGAGGGCAATTCAACATTTTCCCTGCCAATTGCATTCCTTACATCAAGAGGAGTGAGCCCGTAGCCAGCCAGTTTGGCAGGGTCGAGCCATAATCGCATTGCATATCTTTTTTCGCCCCAGATCATTACTGCACTGACGCCCGGAATAGTTTGGAGCTGTTCTTTGAAGGTAAGATCGGCAATTTCAGATAGTTCAAGCAGGGAACGTTTTTCACTCTGAATAGCGAGCATCATGATAGGCTGAGCATCGGCATCAGCCTTGGCTACTACCGGAGGATCCACATCTCTCGGCAGTAATCGCTGGGCCTGTGACACCTTATCCCGAACATCATTTGCTGCAGTCTCCAGATCGACGCTCAGCTCAAATTCAACTGTAATATTGCTTCCGCCCTGGCGGCTTACACTGGTGAGTGTACGGATTCCAGGAATTCCATTAATATTTTGCTCAAGCGGCTCAGTGATCTGAGTCTCTATAACATCGGAATTCGCGCCCGGATAAGTAGTATTTACAGTTATTATGGCTGGGTCGACACTCGGAAATTCCCTGACTCCGAGGTATGTCAATCCTATTACCCCGAATAAGATAATGACAAGGGAAAATACCGTTGTCAATACAGGGCGTCTTATGCTGGTTGAAGATAAACTCATAACAGTCTCTCAGATTAATCAATAACTACAACGGTGTCTAATTGAACAGGCAGACTTTCTCTTAGCTGCAATATACCCGATGTAAGAAGTGTATCCCCGAATTCCAGCCCATCCTGGATCTGGATCATAGCTTCAGTACGAAGACCTGTTATGACCGGTCTTGCCGTAGCTATTCCGGCTTTGTATACAAATACTTTTTCGCCTTCCATCTCAGGAATCAAGGCTTCTGTGGGTATGGCAATTGTATTTTCGATTTGTGACAAACGCATGGTTATACTGGCAAATCGCCCTGGCCTCAATTCATTTCGGCTATTAGGATACATGGCACGTACAACAATAGTCCGTGTATTTATATCGATCTTAGGATCGACAGCATATACAGAGGCTTTGTAAGTATTATTATCACCATCGATCTGAAATTCAATCGGGAAACCCGGTCTAACTTCACCGGCATATCGCTCCGGTATAGAGAATTCGATTTTCAGCGGCCTGGTTTTTACAAGCCTCACAATTTTAGTGTTTGGGGATGTGTAACTGCCCTCGCTCAAAAGCCTTAACCCGATGGTTCCGTCGAATGGTGCCCTGAGTTCGGTTTCCGCGATGCGGGCTTCAATAAGCTGGATATCCGCTTCAATAGATTGTAGTTCTGTGGCTACCTGATCATAACTTTCCCTGCTTATTGCATCTTTTTCAAGAAGACTTCTCTGCCTGAATTCCTTTTCTTCAGCAAGTTTCCTTTGAGCCTGAAGTTTCAGCAACTGAGCCTGTAATGGCTTATCATTTATCTTGGCAAGGAGATCACCTTTTTTTACCTGGGTTCCTTCCTTAAATCGTATTTCAACAATTTTACCTGATGTTTCAAAAGACAGATCTACTTCTTCATCCGGGAGGATCGTTCCGGAACTGGCCTTCATTTCGTTCATCTGAACCGGTTTGATCAGATATCCGCTGGCGAGCAAAGCCTGCCCACCGCCACCGGGACCTCCGAACTGTCTTCCGGGTGCGCCTTTTGCTTCACCGGAAAAAAGAGGTTTGATTTTTGGATAAAAAATTATACCTGCTACAAAAATTATTATCAATACAGTGAAAAGTATTCTGAAATTTCTTTTTTTCATGTAAAATGATTTTGAGATGATGGTTTCCTCTTAAAATGAATATATTAGAGGTTATTTCTATAAACCACACAAAATTAACCAAAGATTTCTCTAAATCAGCAAACAAATATACGAACCCTTTCAATGTATAGACATACACGATAATTATTAAAATTCACTAACTTTCCTTAAAAATATCCCTATGGAAGATAATAGCATGAAAAAACACATTACGCTGGTTGCAGCCTTTCATATTGGCTTCAGTGCGATTGGTCTTATCGGTTCATTAATAATGTTCTTTATTTTCTCATTTGCCGGATCGTTTGTTGAAGACGTTGACGTAGCCGAAACGGTATTACATTTTATAGGTACATTCCTGCCCACAATGTTTATTATGGTAGCATTACTGGGATTGACCGGAGGAATTGGCCTGCTGAGTTTTCAGCGGTGGGCAAGGATTTTGGCAATGATAGTTTCTGCCGTAGGCTGTTTGTTTTTTCCAATAGGAACGGCAATCGGAATATATTCCCTGTGGGTTCTTATGCAGGATGATACAGTGAAGTTGTTTCATTAGTTGTTTTGAGATTGAGGTTCAATGCAGTTGACTAATGCAAAA
>DATAEX010000526.1:0-6482 GCA_036257765.1 Bacteroidales bacterium | reverse complement strand
CCTACACCGTCGGAGAATTGTTCTTTTTGTCGCCAGGCTATACTTTCAGGCAACATATGTTCAAAAGCTTTACGTAAAATCCACTTTTCCATCCTGCCATTTCCGGCCATTTTGTCTTTGGGATTCAGGCGCATAGCTACATCCAGAAATTCCTTATCGAGGAACGGAACACGCCCTTCAACGCCCCAGGAAGCTAATGATTTATTTGCCCGCAGGCAATCATACAAATGCAGTTTGTCAAGTTTGCGTACTGTTTCCTTGTGAAATTCTTCAGAGTTCGGCGCTTTGTGGAAATACAAATAACCTCCGAAAATTTCGTCCGCACCTTCGCCCGAAAGTACCATTTTAACACCCATAGATTTGATAACACGGGCAAGTAAATACATAGGCGTACTCGCACGAATAGTTGTGACATCATAGGTTTCAACATGGTAAATAACGTCCCTGACTGCATCGAGACCTTCCTGAACAGAAAAGTGGATTTCATGATGAACTGTACCGATATGGTCAGCTACTTTTTTGGCCGCAGCTAAGTCGGGAGAACCTTTCAATCCTACCGCAAACGAATGAAGTTGTGGCCACCAGGCATCCTGTGTGTTGCCGGTTTCGATACGTTTTGCTGCGTATTTTTTAGCTATTGCCGAAATAATAGATGAATCCAAGCCTCCTGATAATAATACACCATATGGAACATCTGACATCATCTGACGTTGCACTGCATCTTCCAACGCATGACGAAGAATTTCAATATTGGATATGTTATTTTTAACCGAATCATATTCCATCCAGTCACGGGTGTACCATTTGGTAGATTTTCCATTCGGACTGAAATAATAATGTCCGGGAAGGAACTCTTCAATTTTCGAACATTTGCCTTCAAGTGCTTTCAGTTCAGAAGCAACAAAGTAGGTACCTTTCGCATCCCAGCCCTGATAAAGTGGAATAATTCCTATATGATCGCGACCAACCAGGTAAAAATCTTTTTCAACATCGTAAAGGGCAAAAGCAAAAATTCCGTTCAGATCTTCTAAAAAGTCAGGACCCTTTTCACGATACAGGGCCAGAATCACTTCACAATCCGACCCGGTCAGAAATTCGTATTTACCTTCAAACTTTTTGCGGATTTCCAAATGATTATATATTTCACCGTTTACAGCCAGAACGAGCTTACCATCTTTGCTGAACAGTGGTTGTTTCCCTGATTCGGGATCAACAATCGACAGACGTTCATGAGCCAGAATTGCCTTCTCATTGGAAAAAATACCCGACCAATCTGGCCCGCGGTGCCGGACTTTTTTCGACATTTTTAAAACTTCTGCACGTAACCTGGTATTGGGTTCATGTATATCAAATGCACATACTATTCCACACATATTCAGTTCTTTAAAAATTAGATATAATGATATGACTTGCTATAATAATCAATTTGTTAGTATTTGGTGTCATTTGCTTTTAATATGACATATATTAGCCACAAATATAATCATAATTAAATAAAATGACAACTTTTGCTAAAATGGTTTAATGGCGTGTGATTTTATCTTTGAGACTCATTTTTTGAGTCAGAAACAGCATAAATAGGCGGTAGTATATATTTTCAAAGCCCCGTCGGGCGTCTATTAAACTTTATCCGGCTAACTGAATGCCTGGATCATGTACGATGAAGATATCGCCCCTTCAATACTTCCATGGATGGAATTAATTACATTCATGCTGAGATGCTCTTCATTATTGGATTTCACCCACATGAATTTATTCATGGGGGATTCGTGATAATTCGTTTTTATTTTCGTTTTCGTTTTTAATTAGTGCATTAGTGGCTAAAATCGAAGTTTTTAATTAGTGAATCAAATACTTCGTTGCGGAAAATTGGTTGATTTAGATGAGCCTGTAATCAGCACCACTATGAATTCCAAAAAATTAATCAAATCCGTTTTTAATGGGACTATGCCGGGGAAGAAAGCCCAGATGCCATTTCCCTATTAATGCGGTTTCATACCCACCGGATTTTAAAAGAGATGCTATTGATGGATAATCTGGTGTTAATCCGTACATACACATATATCGTTATTTAAAATAGCGTTGATGCGGCTTAATCTAACACTTGTATTAGATATATGTTCGTTTGCCAGGTCCCCTCCCTGTAAGGCTCGGAATTTCTTCGGGGATATTTGAATAAGTTGACTACTTAATTCCGATCCGGTATAGCAGATTATCTGTTCTTATCAGAATTGAATTCCGGAGAATGGCCGGTGTGGCATAAACTTCACCCGGCAACTTGTTCTCGGCTATAACCTGAAGGGTATTACCGGCTTTAATTACCAGCGTTTCGCCTTTAACAGAAGTAAAATAGATATTTCCACCTGCAAAAACGGGAGAGGCATTGAATTTCTGTTTCAATTTTTTTGAATACAATTCCCTGCCTGTTCCTGCATCGAGGCAATACAGCGTGTTTCTGGTATCAATGGTGTAAATCAAGCCATCTTTTATTAGTGGTGTAAGCAGTTGCAGTATTGGACATTTATTACGCCAGAGGACGTGGGATTTGGTAACATCTCCTTTACCTGTAGGATCTACAGCAAGTAATTCAGCATGTTTTTCACCATCAGGATCAGAAATAAAACCTGTATAAAAATATACAGTCCCGTTTTCTGAAACAGGCATAGCAATCGTGGAATCTTCACCTTCTACGATCCTCCAGACTTCCTCTCCGGTTAAAGGATTGTAGGCTATACAAACAGCGGAACCGTTCGATATTAATAAATCCTGACCATTCACATTCATGATGATCGGGGTAATATAAGCTTTTCGGCCAATAGGTTCTAAGGGTTCATAAAGACTTACCGGTCGTTCTGTCTTCCAAACCAGTTCGCCGGTCATTTTATTTAGTGCAACCAGATATTGAACATCAATACCTTCGAAATGAAGAATGATCAGATTTTTATAAAGGATAGGCGAGGAACCAGGTCCCTGAACATGATCACAATTCAGATCATTTCTTTTCCAAATTACCTTCCCATTCTTAGTATCGACACAAGCCGTTCCGTAAGTTCCAAAACTCATATACACATATCCCTCTTCAATACACGGCGTTGGAGTTGCATAGGTATTGATCGAATGTTTCGGATAAACGGAATCGGGCTGAAATAGGTCAATATCGTAAATCTGTTTCCCTGAACTAAAATCGACGCAAATTCCGGACATTAGTTTTCCATCTTCATCTGCAGAAGTCAACCAGACCTGGTCATCATAAACAACAGGAGACGACCACCCTTTATCGAGAATATCCGTTTTCCAGATTATATTGGTTGAATCATTCCAAAGGATCGGCACATCTTGTTCCTCTGAGATTCCATTCAGACCGGTTCCGCGAAAATGTGTCCAATTGATTTGTTGTGATTGAACCCTTTGAATTTCTAAAGCAACTGTCAGAGTTAAAATGAAGAAAAATAAAGAAATCTTAAATGGCTTCATAGACTATCGAATTCAGCTTTATTATTTAAAGACTAAAGATAATTTCTTTTATAAATACTGATAGTATCCATTGTCTTTTAATAATATTGATTCTGATTGGTTGATACCAATGAAGTCCTTACCAGTCAAGAAACAATCGGAGAGTATCAATTAATCTCAGACTGACTTATTGGTTCAATATCTAAGGTACTATCGGCTATTTTTCAGTGAGGCCATGTCAATCACAAACCGGTAACGCACATCGCTTTTCAATAGCCTTTCATAGGCCTCGTTAATCTGGTTGATATGGATTAATTCTATATCAGCTGTTATGTTGTGTTCAGAACAGAAATCGAGCATTTCCTGGGTTTCGGCAATGCCGCCGATAGTGGATCCTGAAAAACTTCTTCTATATGATATAAGGCTGAAGGCTTCAACGGGCATGGGGTTTTCCGGTGCTCCCACCAGTGCCATGGTTCCATCAACTTTGAGTAGGCCGAGATATGAGTTGACGTTATGGGTGCCTGAAACCGTATCCAGGATAAAATGAAAACTTTCTTTGTTCTTTTCCATCTGATCCGGATCGGTTGATAAGATCACTTCATCGGCACCAAGCCGTTTGGCATCTTCGGTCTTTGATGCTGTAGTAGTAATTACCACCACATGGGCGCCCATAGCACTGGCAAGTTTTATCCCCATATGTCCCAAACCACCTATACCTACAATACCCACTTTCATTCCCGGGCCAACCTTCCAATACCGTAAAGGTGAATATGTGGTTATACCAGCGCAAAGCAATGGAGCAGTGGCTGCCAGATTGAGGTTGTCCGGAACATGCAATACAAAATCCTGATCAACAACTATGCTTTCGGAATAACCACCATAGGTCCTTTGATTTCCGAAATGTTCGTCGTGACTGTTATAGGTCAAAACATTACCATTTATACAATACTGTTCCCGGCCTTCTTTACATTGTTCGCATTCACGGCAGGAATCGACCATGCATCCGACAGCTGCAAGATCGCCTACCTTAAACTTAGTTACCTGGCTTCCTATGGTTGTTATCTTTCCAACGATTTCATGTCCCGGCACGACAGGATAAACCGTGCTATGCCATTCATTCCTGGCCGTATGCAGATCGGAATGACAGACACCGCAATACAAAATGTCTATTTCAACATCATGAGAAGTAACACTTCTTCGCCGGATATTTAACTGATTCAGCGGGGCTGTTGCAGCATGAGTTCCATAAGCTTTAATTTCTTTCATTTGCAGATATTTCATTCATGACTCATTTCTTAATAAATTCCAATACAAAATTAACGAACTATTTTCTAAGACCTTAACACGATGATGCGATTCCGTGGAAATTAAATATACATTTGTGGTAACTCTTAATGAGTTGGACCAAACTTATTCCGTATCCGCAAAAACAATAGTATGAACGAAGAAATAAAACAAATTGCGCAACGTATCAGGGCTCTCAGGGACATCAACGGCATTTCCATGGAAAGCCTCGCAGCTTATGTGGGAATGAAAATTACAGATTATCAGGCCCTGGAGAGCGGGAAAACGGACATTTCTGTCGCCCTTCTTATAAAAATATCCCAAAAACTGAATGTCGAGCTTGCTGCCCTGCTAACAGGTGAGAATCCAAAGCTTCATCAATACTGTGTTGTAAGAAAGGGTCATGGTGCTCATGTTGAACGGATCAGGCAATATACATATGAGAGTCTTGCCTACAACTTCATACAAAAAAAGTCGGAGCCTTTTCTGGTAATGGTGAATCCCGTGTCAGAGAATACGAAACTTGATTTTAATGCTCATCCGGGACAGGAATTCAATTATATTCTCGACGGAGATATGGAAATCTACTTCGGGGACCATGTCATTGAATTGCATGAAGGTGATTCCATTTATTTCGATTCATCACACAAACATGCTATGAAGGCACTTCAGGGTAAACCGGTCAGGTTCCTGGCGCTGATCATGTAAGCAGAACCATTTGACTTTTTCTGATTCAATTTTCTAATTTACTTTTAGTTATGATCCTTCCAAAGTTTGTAAAAAAAATCCATTTCAACTCCTACGAAGATTTCTGTGAGAATTTCAAGGTGGATGTCCCTGATAATTTCAATTTTGCATTTGATGTTGTAGATGAGATTGCCAGGCAAACCCCTGATAAGATTGCCATGATATGGTGCGATGATAATGGTTCTGAACGTATTTTCACCTTTGCCGATATGAGCTCATACAGCAACAGGGCGGCTAATTTCTTCCTCTCCGAAGGGATCCGCAAGGGAGATAAGGTTATGCTCATTCTGAAAAGAAGATATGAATTCTGGTTTTGTATTCTGGGCTTACATAAGATTGGAGCCATAACTATTCCTGCCACCCATTTGCTTACAGAAAAAGATATTATTTACCGCAATAATGCTGCTGAAATTAAAATGATCGTCAGTGTGGGAGAGCAGGAGCTTTTTAAACGTATTGATAATTCCAGGAAACTATCTCCCTCTCTTCTGAAAGTGGCTTTTCTTGACAGGGAGTTTGAAGGAAGCACAAATTTTTCCAGAGCTATCGGGCTGATGAGTTCTGTTTTTTCAAGACCTGGCGGAGATAATGCCACCAGGAATGCCGATCCGATGCTTTTGTATTTTACGTCGGGCACTACAGGCATGCCCAAAATGGTGAATCTGCCATTTACGTACCCCTTAGGACATATTCTTACTGCACGTTATTGGCAAAATGCGATCGATAATGGTCTCCACCTCACGGTTGCCGATACAGGCTGGGCTAAATCGGCCTGGGGCAAATTATACGGACAATGGTTGTGCGGAAGTGCCGTGATGACTTATGATTACGATAAGTTCGTTCCCCGCAACCTGTTGGAAATTATTGTGAAATATAAAGTCACCACTTTTTGTGCACCACCCACAATATATCGTTTTCTGATTAAGGAAGATCTGAAACAGTTTGATTTGAGCAATCTTAAATATTGTGTGGTAGCAGGTGAGCCATTAAACCCG
>DATAEX010000514.1:0-3062 GCA_036257765.1 Bacteroidales bacterium | reverse complement strand
CGGTAACCTTAGCAGCCATTGCGTTGTAAGGATGAATTCGCCCAACTTTACGGGATGGCTGAATCCTGTAAGGAAAACGTTATTGAAACTGGCCGCGGTAAGTGAATTATCGGGCTCTTCATACGCAGTAAAGCCATCATTATATTCTAAATGGAATGTCAACTGATCGAAAAAGACATTTTTTCGGAGGAATGGAATATATAATTCGCGGGATATTTCTAAGTACGCAGCTGATATGCTTCGGGGTGAGCCGGGAAAATTAAAATCAAAATCAATGAACCAAAAAGTCGATCCAAGAGTGTCTGGCCTGAACATTTCGAATGTAGTGGTATAAAATTTCCTGTCTTTACCAAAATCATAATGCAATTGAAGATTTTGAGACTTTAAAATTACCGGCGAAAGTGCGATAGTGAGAACAATTAATCTTTTCATATACCGTTAAAAGGGATCAAAGATAACAAAGTTTGAAATTTGACTATGATTGATCGATTGAAGTGTCGCTATAAACCATTTTCAAACTGAATAAATACTTACTTTTGCAAAAACGATTAGTAAATGAGTTATCGTCATACACTTGAAGCTGCTATTGAAAGCCTTCATGAAATAGAGGATCTGGTAAAAAGATTTCCTGAAAACGGAAAAATTCCTTCAATTGACCTTGATCTTGCATTACAGAAATTAAGAAATCTGTACGAGCTCTTGTTGATGATGAAAGGCAATGAATTAGCTTCAGTTAATGAAGCAACGCCACAATCAGAACCTTCTGCTCCTAAGCATGACGATGCCGTTTTTCTGGTAGAAGAAAGCAAAAAGACAACAGTTACTTTAACTTCGTCTGTTGAAGAAGTCAAGACGGTTAAGGAGGAAGAAAAGACAGAAATTACACATGATAAAACGGACAAATCAGAAAAGAAATCCATGACATCAAAAAAGTCCGGAATAGAAGTCCAGACTCTTGGTGATCAGTTCAAGGGCAGGACTACTTTACTGGAAACTCTAAGTAGTTCGTTTACTCATGAAAGTGAAATCCTGGCGCATTCCAAACCCATTTCTGACCTTATGTCGGCTATAGCTCTTAATGACAGGTTTACGTTTATAAGGGAACTGTTCAATAATGATAAAAAAGCCTTTGAATCGGCTATTGCTACCCTGAACAATGCCGGTACCTATAATAATGCTTACGATTATGTGTCACAGCAGTTTGGCTGGGACATGGAGGACGATGCCGTACAATTGTTTTTGAGCATTATACGTCGCAAGTATGTTAAGGGAAGGAATGAGTAAGTTATACATAGTACCTACCCCTATTGGAAATCTCGAAGATATAACGCTGCGGGCTATCAGGGTATTAAAGGAAGTCAGTCTGGTATTGGCTGAAGATACACGGACCACGAAGAAACTATTTTTGCACTACAACATAAATACGCCACTTCAATCATATCACATTTTTAACGAGCATCAGAAGACTTCTGATCTTGCCGTGCGGATTGAATCAGGCGAAATTATGGCAATTGTGAGTGATGCAGGTACTCCATCGGTATCTGATCCCGGATTTATGCTTGTCAGAGCCTGTATAGAAAAAAATATCGAAGTGGAATGCCTGCCGGGACCCACAGCGCTTATTCCAGCCCTGGTAAATTCAGGATTTCCAAGTGATAAGTTCTGCTTTGAAGGATTCCTCCCACATAAAAAGGGGAGGAAGACAAGGATCCATCAGTTAGCGGATGAGCACCGTACTATTATACTGTATGAATCACCTCATCGTCTGTTACGAACCCTGAATGAGCTTAAGGATGCGATGGGTGCAGAACGTATGTGCTCTGTTTCACGCGAATTATCCAAAATTCACGAAGAAAATATAAGAGGATCGTTTGATCAGGTCATAGCCCACTTCTCAAAAAACGCTCCCCGGGGAGAATTTGTAATTGTAATTGCTTCTGAAGTTTACAATTTGGAAACGTAGATATTTCTGAATTCAATATCTTTTCCCTCGCTCTGGAGACATATGTGCCCGTCGCTCAGGTTTGTTCCGGATGCCTTATTCTGTAATGTACCATTTACAAACACTTCAATTGTATTGTCTTTACAGATTACTTCGAGCGTGTTCCATTCGCCCGCAGGTACTTCATTTGAAGCGGTGTATTTTTTAACAACTATGTTGGATTTATCAATTCGTTCAGCCATGTCGGATTTGCCCATGCAAATGAAGTCTCCTGCATTCCCTCCCATAAGCTGAACTTCAAAACAGGTTGGCCAAATACCATCGGGTTTTTGTGCATGTATGAAAACTCCGCTGTTGGTAACCTCGGCTGGCCAGCTAAATTCGAGATGAAGCTTGTAATTTTTAAATGTTTCTTTAGTTCTCATATAACCAAAAGGATTTCCTGTAATATGCACAGCGGCATTTTTAACGGTAAATACTGTTGACGGGTCGACACTCTGATCTTTCAGGACAAATTCCCAGCTGCTTAAATCGTGGCCGTTAAAAAGACTGGTTATCAACTGGGGTGCACATCCTTGCTGCTGGTGGGAGCAACATTCGTGCTGTGAATAAAGCATTTGAACTGATAGTGATAGTGCAAAAACTAAAGTGTAAACTCCTGATTTCATGGCTTTGTTTTTGTGAGTTTCAAATATATTAAAATTTATAATTTGCCCGCAGGGAAAGAGCTTCAAGGTTCTTTCCGCGGCCTGTATTCCTGATATAATTGCCAGGTTGGAAAAGTCCGCCATAAAGCAATAAGATAACGTGCTTATTTGGAACATACTGAAGGTCGAAGGCTACACCTTTTAGAACATGCATGCCCGATGCATCTGGCTCCCTTGTCATTTTTCGCATATCGGAAGGATATAATCCATCGGAAGATGAATACCTGCTTACATTCAGATAGCGAAATGTTACCGACAAATTTTTAGTAAAAAGCAGTTCAAGTTCAGGAGATAATAGGATTATATTAGCAGGCCCGATTGGAGTAAGATCATAAACCGGCGGTTTTGATGATATTGGCCGGAACGTGTTTATTATGCCATTATCCTTTTTATAGTCACCGCTAAAAACAGAC
>DATAEX010000513.1:0-4348 GCA_036257765.1 Bacteroidales bacterium | reverse complement strand
CTGCTCATCACGTGCCCAACCCACTCCTCTCATTACTCCGTAAGGTTGGCCTACCTCAGCCACCACTCTTACTTTCCACCAGTTATTCAGCTCGAACTGATCGGTACCTTCAATCATTGAAACGACCAATGAATTGTTCTTTGCATAGTTGAAGGTCATATCCCATCTGAGATCGCTTTTAACAACCGGAATGAGGTTTAAGGTTATTTCAATCCCTTTATTCTGAATCTCACCGGCATTGAAAATCTTGGATTCAAATCCCGATGAAGCCGGCATCCGGGCAATGAAAATCTGGTTAATTGTTGAACTGTTATAATAAGTAAAATCGAGATTTACTCTTCTCTCCAGAAAGCTGGCATCAATTCCTATTTCTTTAGAGGTAGTCAGCTCAGCCTTAATTCCCTCATTATAGCTTGTTGTATTTGAAGCAGCCAGCGTCTGACCATGGAATGACCCGATAAACCCGTAGCTGTTCTTCAACTGGTGAGGTGCCATGTCGTTTCCAGCCTGTGCCCAGGATAATCTGACTTTTGCAAAGGATATCGGCTCAGGAAGTTTTACTGCATCAGAAACCACAAAACTTAAGTTGGCCGAGGGATAGAAATAGGAATTCTCTCCATTACGGTTCGAAAGAGCAGACGACCAATCGTTCCTCCCGGTAAGTTCAAGAAATACATAGTTCTTATAACCGGCTACAAAAGAACCAAATAACGATTGAACTTCCTTATTGGATTCAAATTGTCCCGAAACGGGCCTGTCATTTGAATTTGTGATTGTATAAAGATCCTTTTGTATCAGACTGTTTATCGTAGAGTTGTGATTTCTGACCTGTCGCATCGATTTATTACCTCCGAAATTGGCCAGCAAATTGAAGTCTCCAAAAGTTTTTTCTGCCATAAATAATAGCTGTGCATTGGTTTCGCGAGTGAAATTCTGGAACGTGGTATAATATCCGTCACGATCCACTGAACTTCCCTTGCTTGTGGCATTAAACCCCTGGAAGAAAATGATGTCTGTTCCGAGTTTTCCGGAAATGGTAAACCAGTCCGTCAGTTTATATTCAGGTGAAATAAATCCTTCAATCCTGTTACGCTGATCTTCATTGGGATCTTCATAAATTGCCCAGTACGGGTTTCTGAATCCTTCACGTTCTGTAGCTATTTCATTGCCGTTTTCATCTTTGTAAGTACGAAGCACATCAAGTGAAAGATCCCTGGGCATGAATATAAATACGTTGGCAGGGTTCCTGACATTGCCGTTATTATACATTCTTTTTGTGACCTTATCGAGAGTATAAGTGATCTTTGAATCGATCTTAAACCTGTTATGATGTATGCTGCCCCTTAAATTGATAGTGTGGCGATCATTAAGATTAGATTTTTTAACAATGCTGTTTGCATTCAGATTCGTATAGGATAACCGGTAAAGAAGCGATTCATTACCGCCTTCAACCGAAATTGAATTATTAAACGAGCGGGCTGTCTGATAGAAGTCCTTAACATTGTCAGGCTGGGGAAGATAAGGGCCAATGGAACCGTCGAGTCGGATCACCTCCTGACCCATCATCTTTGGACCCCAGCTTCGATAATAGTCCGACATATTAGGCATTCCATATTGGTCCCGTGTAAAATTGAAGTCAGAACCGGTACCATACACATTTTGATATTCAGGATATTCAATAATTTTGCTCCAGGAATCGCTTGAATTCAGGTTTATTTTCAGACCATTTTTATTTGAACCCTGTTTTGTGGTGATCATAATTACACCGTTTGCTGCCCTTGATCCATAGAGTGCAGCTGCATTGGCTCCTTTCAGTACCTGGATCTCTTCGATGTCATCAGGATTAATTGATGCAGCATTGTTGCCATAATCGAGGCTAGTACCGGTATTCCATGTAACCAGCTCTGTTCCTGAATTATCAACGGGAATTCCATCAATAACAAATAATGGCTGGTTATTGCCTGACAGGGAGTTATTACCTCTTATAATTATTCTGCTGGAACCTGTCGTAGTCTGAGCCGGTGTTATCTGGATACCTGCAACTTTACCGGCCAACATACTGACAAGATTTGTTTCCTTTGCCTCACCAATCTGATTTCCTTCTATGCGTTGCTGTGAATAACCCAACGACCGTTCCTGGCGCTTTATAGACAGGGCAGTTATCACAACTTCATCGAGCTGCCTGGTTTCGGTCTTCATTACCACATTAATGCTGCTCTGACCACTAATGGTGAAATCCTGAGGCTGCATACCCAGGTAAGAAAAGGTAACCACATCACCCTCCTTAACACTCAGGGAATAATCACCATTAACATCTGTTACAGAACCACTGGTGGAGCCTTTTAACATAACGTAAACACCCGGTAACGGAATGTTGTCCTGATCCACTACTCTACCACTGATCCTGATCTCCTGCGAAAAAGCCCATAATGGTATTTGTAATAGTAGTACAAGTAATAGTTTTCTCATTTATTTATATTGTTAATAGTTAGTAAGCAGATTTATGAATTAAGTAATAAGAATTGAAGGTTCGGCAGTACAAGGAATATTTTGATAAAAATTTTTGATTGAATTTACAGGAGGACGATAAAAAAAAGGGTTAAATTTGGGTTAGCAGGTTTGTTAAATAAACTAAATCACTGTTTTTTAACATTTCATTGACCGGTAGTTGCCAACGCATCAGCTACTTCCTGAAGTCTGCATAAAGTGCGGACTCCGGATAGATTATTTAAGCAGGATATCCGGATATAGTTTAGAATGAAAATGGATTATTGCAGAAAAATAATTTGCGGGCTCTTTTTTTTGCTCACGAATTTAATCTTTGTTAATGCACAGATT
Source organism: Bacteroidales bacterium (assembly GCA_036257765.1). Lineage (GTDB taxonomy): Bacteria > Bacteroidota > Bacteroidia > Bacteroidales > UBA10428 > UBA5072. Next base: position 1,510 of record DATAEX010000513.1, on the reverse strand, counting down.
TCATCCGATACTGTTTTGGCTAAAACCGGGGGGCTGAAATTTGCGTCCAAAGATGTTTATTCATCACAACGCACTTCGCTTAAGCTATTTGATAACTTAGTTCATGCCCCAAGATCGTTTGATTTAAAGTTTACCTGCGATATTTACAATTCCATGTATTATGGGTTTGTTTTCCGCATATTAAATGATTTTCAGGCAAGCCAGGCTCCGCTTATACATTTGATTTATATTCCTCCACAGGGAAACAGCCCGGATTGTTCATTCGAGTTTCACTTTTTTCAATCTCAAAATCCAATTATTTTTCAGCTTGATACTCTTGAACTGAGAAATATTTCTTTTGAAGTTTTAGCGTCTGTCAGGGAAAATTCTGTAAGGCTACGCTGCAATGATCAGGTTCAGGAAACCGTGTTCGAATTTCCGAGGGCCATGAACATTAATTTTCTTTTCGGACTTCATGGTGAAAATACCGATGTTGCGCCTATGATCCTTCATAATATCAGGCTTACCATTAACAATCAGAACCGTTATTTCTGGCCCTTGAATGAATTCAGCGGAAACAGTGCCCTGGAAAGATTTGAAAGCATCGAATCAGATGTGGTAAATCCAATCTGGCTGCAGAACAGGCATTATAAGTGGGAAAAACTGGCAACAGTCAATACCGATCCTATGGCAGGAATTGTCTTTGACAATCAAAATAATTTATTGATAATCAATAAAGATTCACTGCTGATTTTTAATCCTGCGAATAGAGATTTTCAGACTCTGAAATATAATTCACCCAGACCATTTGACAGGGATGCATTCTTTTCTGTCTATGATCCGAAATCAAAAAAAATTATCGGATACGACTTTCATTTTCTAAGGACCAATGACGGAAGACGGGTTTATTCCGTTTATGATCCTGAAATGAACAGCTGGACAGTAATTGATTCTTCTGATCTGGTCGATCAGAATCATCATCACAGTACTTTCTGGAACCAGGACACCTCTAAACTTATAACATTCGGTGGCTATTCATATTTCAGATATTACAATACCTTCAAGGCATTTGATTTTGATTCTGCACGATGGGAAGATTTTACTTTCAGCGGCGATGAAGTTTATCCGCGTACTCATAGTGCAGTGAGCAGAAACCGCTATACCGGCAAATATTATTTGTACGGAGGTTTCGGAAATAAGGAAGGTTCGCAATCTATGGAAGGAAGGTACTTTTACGATCTCTATGAAGTAATTCCCGGGACACACACTATAAGAAAGATCTGGAATCTCAACGCACCTGAATTTGATTTTGTGCCAAGAGGCAATCTGGTGTTCAATCCCGATGCTGCTGTTTGCTATGTTCTGGGAAATCAGCCTGTAGAGAAATCAAATCTGCGGCTTTATGAAATAAGCCTTGAAAGCCCGCAAATTAAAATAGTAAGTGATTCAATACCTGTCATATTCAGCGATATGTCAGCCAATGCTTATCTGTTTCATAACCGCGATCAGAATGAATTGTACTGCGTTACCA
>DATAEX010000507.1:0-4562 GCA_036257765.1 Bacteroidales bacterium | reverse complement strand
TCCTGCGGCCAATAAGACCATGGCAGAATGGTTCCCGAAAAAAGAAAGAGCTTATGCTACCGGAATATATAACTCAGGTGCCAATATAGGAGCAATAGTAACGCCGTTGTTTGTTCCCTGGATGGCCAGGGAATGGGGCTGGCAATGGGCTTTTGTATTTGTGGGAACAGTTGGTCTTATATGGCTCTTTTTCTGGTACAGGATATATGCCTCGCCGGAACAAAAGCTGAAAGACGGAATTCTCACAAGGGAAGAGTATGATTATATCCACAGCGACCTTGATGAAAAAGCCGATGAGGAAAAGGCAACTGAAAAAGTATCATGGTTCAGGTTACTAGGTTACAGGCAAACCTGGTCATTCTTTTGGGGTAAATTCTTAACCGACGGAGTTTGGTGGTTTTACCTGTTCTGGTTGCCTGCATTCCTAAACGGTGAAAATGAGCGAAAAGCAGATGCCTTCAGAGCACTTAATCCTGATTTTGCCGGCAAGATGTCCGAAATACCCGGCGTGATCACCTGGACGCTGGCAGTGGCAGTTGTTTATTCAATTTCCACAATCGGATCCGTATATGGCGGATGGCTTCCCAAACGGTTTATCGATCGAGGCATGAGCACTTACAGGGCACGTAAAACTTCAATGTTTATTTATGCCTTATTACCACTCACAGTTTTAATGGCCAGCTGGCTTGGACAGTTCAATACTTGGTATGCTGTACTGGTTATCGGACTTGCCTGTGCCGCTCACCAGGCATGGTCGGCCAATATTTTTACAACTGTCACCGATATGTTCCCCAAAAAAGCTGTTGCCTCTGTTACCGGGATCGGCGGAATGGCCGGAGCTGTTGGTGGACTTCTCGTTTCTCAATCTGCCGGTATTTTACTTAAACATTACACGGAACTGGGACATCGTGAGACGGGCTACGGCATTTTATTTGTATTTTGCGGTTTAGCTTATATTACAGCATGGATAATCATGCACTTCCTTGTACCCAGAATGATGCGTGTTGAAGATATTTGAACGGAAAATTCAAGATAGAAATGAAAAAATTCCTGGATGAAAATTTCCTGCTCGAGTCGGAAACCGCTGAGTACCTTTATCATCAGCATGCGGCGGGAATGCCTATAATCGACTATCATTGTCATTTAGCGCCTTCGCAGATAGCTGACGATAGGAATTTTGACAATATCACCCAGCCCTGGCTATATGGCGACCATTACAAGTGGAGAGCTATGAGAACGAACGGTGCAGATGAAAAATATTGCTCGGGTAATGCATCCGACAGGGAGAAATTTTTCAAATGGGCTGAAACGGTTCCTTTTACCATGCGAAATCCCCTGTACCATTGGACTCATCTGGAATTGCAGCGTTATTTCGGAATTACGGAACTTCTCGGTCCGGAAACTGCTTTATCGATTTACGAAAGGACAGGTGAATTGCTTAAACAAAAGGAATATACTCCGGCAGGCCTGATTAAAATGATGAAGGTTGAGGTGGTTTGTACCACCGATGATCCATTGGATTCACTAGAGCACCATGCAAAAATCAAACAAAACAGGATGGGCATTAGCGTGATACCAGCCTGGAGACCGGATAAACTTATGATGATTGACAATCGGGCCGGTTTTAATGAATATGTAAGCAGACTCTCAGCCCTGGTGCACAGCGAAATAAAAAATTACACCGACCTGATAGCGGCGCTGGATAAAAGGCATCTGTTTTTTCATAATTCGGGATGCCGCTTGTCCGATCATGGACTGGAAGTATTCTATGCGGATGATTATACATTAGCCGAAATCAACGCAATTTTTATTAAAGTAAGGAATGGAGCCGTCCCGACCCACATTGAAGTATCCAGGTTCAGATCAGCACTTCTCTATGATCTGGCCGTTATGGATCATAAAAGAAACTGGACGCAGCAGTATCATGTGGGTGCAATGCGAAATAATAATTCCCGGATGCTGAAAACGTACGGACCCGACGGCGGTTTTGATTCTATAGGGGATTATCGTAATGCAGTTCCAATGTCGCGCTTCCTGGACAGACTTGATTCTGAAAACAAACTTACCCGAACCATTCTCTATAATCTGAATCCTGCTGACAATGAAATTATGGCCACCATGTGCGGAAATTTCCAGGACAGCTCAATCCCGGGGAAAATACAGTGGGGTTCAGCCTGGTGGTTTCTCGATCAGAAAGAAGGAATGGAAAAACAGATCAACGCACTTTCTAACCTGGGCCTGCTAAGCCGGTTTGTCGGTATGCTTACTGATTCCCGCAGTCTGCTTTCCTACCCCAGACACGAATACTTCAGAAGAGTTCTTTGTAACCTGTTCGGGAATGATGTTGAAAATGGCCTGCTGCCGAATGACAGGGTGTGGCTGGGAAAAATGGTGGAAGATATTTGCTATAATAATGCCAGGAATTATTTTAATTTTATGTAGCCGGAAAGCAAGAATCACCTGACAGCGTCCGCAGGTCCTGTCAGCGTGTTTGATGAGGAATAATAAACTAATTACTTACCATAATGAATTCACGGAGGGATTTTTTAAAAAAAGCCGGTCTTGGAGCGGCTTCTGTTACAATAGGAGGACTGGGTTTATCTGCGGCCTCCTATCGAAGGGTAATAGGATCAAATGAACGGATGAATATTGCCATTCTTGGATGTTTCAGACGATTTGATGCGTATATGGAATCACTGCCAAAACTAAGCAATGATATTAATATTGCTTACGTGTGCGATGTTGACCAGGTACGACTGGACAGGGCAGCAACCAAAGTGAGTCAAAATATGGGTTATATGCCCGGGAAAGAAGGTGATCTCCGGAAAATTCTTGATGACACAAAGGTTGATGCAATTTTCAATGCTACTCCTGACCACTGGCATGCTCCTGCGACATTTTTGGCTGTCAAAGCCGGTAAGCATGTTTATCTTGAAAAGCCATGCTCCCATAATCCGCGTGAAGGAGAGTTATTGGTTGATTTTCAAAAGAAATACAATAAAGTGATCCAGATGGGTTCACAGCAACGATCAGCCATTGAAACAAGAGAAATTATAAAGGAGATACATAATGGCATTCTGGGGGATACCTATCTTGGGCTTGCTTTTTATTCAAATCAGAGAGGAAGGGTTCCGAATCCGCAACAAGTTCCTCCTCCGGCCACTCTTAACTGGGAACTTTTCCAGGGCCCGGCTCCAAGGGCACCCTACATGGACATTTATTTTGACTATAACTGGCATTGGTACTGGCAATACGGAACCGGTGAAACCGGTAATAATGCCGTTCATGAGCTGGATATCTGCCGATGGGCCCTGCAACTTGAATATCCCAAAAGGGTAGAAGTGATTGCCCGCAAACAGCATTTCCGTGATGACGGCTGGACTATGTACGATACCATGGATGCATCATTTATTTTCGGGAACGGCAAAATCATTAAATGGGATGGCAAAAGCAGAACCAACTATCAGACCTACGGCATGGACAGAGGAAGCATCATTTACGGCACAAAAGGCACGGCCGTCATGAACCGGAACGGTTACAGGATTTTCGACCTTACCGGAAAACTTACTCTGGAAAGAAAATCGGAAGATATTGCTCAGACAACACAACCTGGGGGAGCAGGCGGTATGGACGGACTTCATATTATGAATTTTGTAAATACAATAAGAGGAACAGCCCCGCAACAGAATCAGCCCATCACAGAAGGTGCTAAAAGCACACTCCTGGGTCATCTGGCCAATATTTCATCACGTGTTAACGCACCACTTGATCTTGATGAATCCAATGGACATATAGAGAAAAATCCTAAGGCCATGAAGTTCTGGTCAAGAGAATACGAAAAGGGTTGGGAACCTAAAATCTAAATACAATGAAGTCGTCTCGCAGAAATTTTTTAAGAAACGCCTCCTTGCTTGCAGCAGGGGCAACTTTACCGGTTAATACATTTCCTTTCTTTGAAAAAAGGGTATCTCCGAATGATATGATTCGTGTTGCACTGATTGGGGCCAATGGAATGGGTTTTAGTGATCTGACCTCGTTTTTAAAGAATCCCGAAATTGAATGCATTGCCCTGTGCGATGTGGATAAGAATGTACTCGATAAACGGGTGAATGATATCAGGGCGCTTGGAAAACCTGCGCCGTCTGTATACGCCGATTACAGGAAAATGCTGGAGAACAAGGATATCGATGTAGTTATAATCGGCACTCCCGATCACTGGCATTGCCTTCAGCTGGTTGATTCACTTGCGGCAGGTAAGCATGTTTATGTAGAAAAACCTCTTGGCAATTCCATCTCCGAAATAAATATAATGCAAAAAGCTGCTGAAAAGTCAGGAAAACTGGTACAGGTTGGACAATGGCAGCGAAGCCAGCCTCATTTCGTGGACGCCATAAATTATCTGAAGACAGGAGCCCTTGGCCGGATCAGAACATGTAAGGCCTGGTCATATGTCGACTGGAAAGGTGCTGTGCCGAAAGTTCCAGATACGGCAGTACCTGAAGGAGTCGACTATAAAATGTGGCTTGGTCCTGCTCCTATGAGACCTTTCAATAAAAACCGCT
>DATAEX010000490.1:0-8325 GCA_036257765.1 Bacteroidales bacterium | reverse complement strand
CCCAAAGCATTTTCAAAAATTCATCCAAAATATAAAACACCATCATTTGCTACAATTATCACAGGTATTGTGGTGGCTGTGCCTGCACTATTTATGAATCTGACCGAAGTTACGGATCTTACCAGTATCGGAACCTTATTCGCTTTTGTTGTTGTTTGTGGAGGTGTTCTGGTTTTACAACAGAAAGGAGATGCACGCGTAAGCCGGTATTCTGTCCCCTATATCAACGGAAAATTTTTCGTTCCAATACTGGTAATATTGGTAATAATGTTGAATATTCTTTTTAACAGGGACTACTGGAATGAATTCCTTGGTTCGGGTTTTACAATCCAGGAAATTCTAATGAAATTGCCGATGCTGGTCTTTATAATTACGTGTATTATAATTACGTGGATCAGTTACATGAAAAAGTTATCACTTATACCTGTGCTGGGATTGCTCAGTTGTATGTTTTTAATGACCAAACTTGGACATACTAACTGGCTTAGATTTCTTATTTGGCTGGGGACAGGTCTGGCAGTATACTTTGCCTTTAGCAGAAAGAACAGTAAATTGAATTCAAACCACTAATACTCACGATATTCAGGAGCCGTTATAACGAGATAACCTAAAACAAACAGTGAGATTGCCGGAATCAGTACAAGGAGTAAAGTAGCCATAGTAGTGATATTTAACTGTGATTGATTTTCTTCGTACCAAATATACGTAAATTCGTCAATGAAAGTTACGTGTTCGTCAAATAATTATTTGATATTTCCGGAAAGATGTTGTTGATAACCTTTCAATTAACTTAAAATCAATATGTTGATAAAAGTTGAAATTACGCTTATACCTTCTCTATTGCATTCCTGATCAAGTTGAAAAGATTTGTAAAATTCTGGCGGGTTTCTGCGTCAAAATCAGTGAAGTGAAGGTTCTCTTCCTTTATTTTAGAATGAAAATCACTTACAAGAACTATCCTGGATAACTTATTCGATTCAATATATTCCGAATTCCGGATCGTTATTCCAACGCGCTGCTTCAGGATAAAACGTTTAAAATCGATTGTAGAAAACAAATCTTCGACTGTATATATCCCGTTGACGAGGATGAGCTTTTTGGTTGAACCATTGGTGAAAAACATCGTATTTTTCATGAGTTCAGAAACCCGGTTACCGGATTGATTATCCATCATTACCAGGCCAAAACTGACTTTCCAGCCATACAGCAGGTTCGCCAGGGTTGGAATCACATCTGCACCCGAAGCAGGTATAAAGTGAACAGGTAAATCAAAGCCATACAGCATTGACATTGCTTCCATGTAATGGAAAGTTACAGCGTCTTCAACAATAAAATTATTTTTTGGAAAGACAAACTGTCGTTCATTAAGCCGTGTACCCATGAGTGCATAAACAGGTGAAAGCGTATCAGCGGATGCCTCATTAAGACTTCTTGAATCCAGAATAATGGTTTCGCTGGTTTCATCGCTGTCTTTGGCTCGTTGCACAGCTATAATTCTGTAAAGTTTTTTTAAATCGATCAGGTTTGGAGAATGCGTAGAATAAATGATCTGTAGATTCTGACGCAAGTCCTCAAAAACCTTCAGTACATCTTCCTGGGCACGTGCATGCAGGCTTAATCCGGGTTCATCAATCAGCATTATCCGGTCAACGGTATTCGACTTGGCAGTGGCCTTTAATTCAAGATAAAATGAAAGGAACCATCGCACTCCCCTGCTTCGTTGCTTGGGATAGAGCCTCTCCTGTTTGTCTTTTATCCAGAATTCAAGGTAAGGCTTACCACTTTTCTCAGGTTGTGAATTATCGTAATGCTCCAATTCAAAGTTGATCCGTATTTTATCATCTTTACCAACACTCTGACGCCAGTAATCCTGAAAGTCGACTGTGATTTCGGTGTTCAGATTCTCAATTTTTTGCTTGAGTATTCTATGATTTTCCTCTCTGAAAAAATCAGCATTCAGTCCTGCAACAAATAAAAAATTCCTTGCTGCTTTGTATCCTTCGGCATGAATATTCTCATAAAGCAAATCATCCAGGTCGATTTTATTAGGAAGCAGACTGCTGAAATCCTCGAAAAATTCGAACATTGGGATATGTTTCCATAAAGAATTACCAAGCATTTCAGGGGTTGCGTATCCCGATTCAATCTCACATTCCGAAAATGCTTCATGCTCGGCTTCATTAAGTTCCATGCCGGATAGAATCTTATCGGCAATTTTCATGCTTTTGGATATTTCGGTTTCCAGCCTTTGCAATTCCATCTTTAGCCTGGACATCGATTCCTTTAGCAAATCCAGATTTTTATTGATAGTTCTCGTTTCCCTATCGCTTCTGCTTATTTTGAGTCGAAATTCTCCTTCTCTTATTTGCTCAGAAACGGTCTTTATTTCATTTCTTACATTATTGAATCTTAACGACTGGTCAGAGAACTGACGGCACATTCTGAGCTTCAAAGAGAACTCCTGTACTTTATTCTTTTTCTCTTCCAGTAGTTTTTGTTTCCCTTTTAATTCCTGTTCAATAGCCGGGAGTTCCGCTTCAGCTTTAATAATATCCTGCTTTGCTGTTAAAGTAATTTCCTGATTTTTTGATCGCGAGATAGCACGCTTTAATTCTTCAATTTTGTTACCAATCCGGATCATTTCGTTGTGAAGTGATGAAACTTCATTCTCCGATATTTGAGCTTCCCTTGTTGAAGCTTCCGTTTTCTGCATCAGGTCAGGAATTGAAGCAAATATTTTATCTGCACTTGCTAATCTATTTTCTTCCAGAGTTTTATAAAAATCAATTATTTCGACTTCAGCAATAGTTATTATATTATTTCTGGAATTTAACCATTTGCGGGTAATGGACACTTGATCTTTAGTTTCGATGACTGGCCTTAATTCAACCGGCAGAATTGCCAAATCCAGATAACTGCCAAGTGTTTTATCTTTGTCAAGTTTAAAAGTACAGGTTATTTCCGGAAAGGTCAGATCACTTCGAAGTACATCATCGGTAATACTACCATCATAAAAGCTTTTAAGAGCCTCAAGAACCGAAGTTTTCCCGGATTCATTCTGTCCTATTAGCGAGGTAATATGATCCGGAGACAGGAAACATTCCCCGGAATCAATAATTGAACGATAGTGCTTAATCTGAAATGCGCTGATTTTCATTAAGTAATATGATAGAGAAGCTAGCCTAAAGTCGAATAACGAAAGCCAAATACTAATACGTCATCGAGTTGCCTTAGGTTGCCTTTCCAATCATTAAAAGTACTATCAATTGCCATTTTCTGTTTATGCATAGGCAGGCTGCTTATTTCGCGCAACAGATCTCTGAAGGGTTTATATTTAAATTTCCGATTTTCGGGACCACCGAACTGGTCGGCAAAGCCATCTGTGAAAAGATAGATAGCATCGTTAGGGTTCAATTCATATAAATGGGTAGTAAAACATAATTCTTCGTCAGCACCCACTCCTACCGGCATCATATCGCCAGCTATCTCAACCAGCGCGTTATCTCTGACGATATAAACAGGATTGAAAGCTCCGGAAAAGCTCAATATATGTGTTTTAGGATCAATTACGCACAGGGCCAGGTCTATTCCGTCTTTACGCTCATTTTCCTCACCAGTCTGGCATAAAGCATCCATAACATGTTCACGCATCTGATTAAGAATAGATCCTGCACTTGAAAAGATTCCCCGCGCAATTATCTCGTTTAAAAAGGTAATACCCAGGATGCTCATAAGGGCGCCAGGAACGCCATGACCGGTGCAATCACCCACCCCAACTATAAGTTTTTCATTTTTCTGAGTAGCATAATAAAAATCACCACTTATTACATCACGTGGCCGATAGAAAACAAAGTTTTCAGGCAACAATCTGTTAATCAATTTTTGCGACGGGAAAATGGCCTGCTGAATATAACTGGCATATCTCAGACTTTCTGAAATTTCATTTTCTTTTCCGTTATGCCTTGTGGCGGAGGATGTTTCGGATGTGTTATAACCTTTCATCAACAGTTGCCTTAAAACACGATACTGAAATTATTATACTGAATAGTGCCTTGATTGGTTTGCATTTTATGGGGCTACTTTTCAACAAACGGACGATGGCTTGCAATAGTATTCAGCACGAAGCATCCTTCAGTCTGGTAAAGCCTGTTGATATTGCAAATCAGAATGTTATTCCGTTATTTTTAAGAATAATTACTTCCCCTTTACATCCCGCCACTAAAATATTGTTCAGCCTGTCAGCAGCAAGAGCCTGGAATATTGTCCCGGCTGGCAACCGTGTTGATTCTAATACCTTACCGGTGAGAGTATCTATCAGATTAATGGACTGATGATCGGAATAAGTAATCAGAACAGCCAGTTTGTTATTCTTTGCATTAATTACAGAATTCACATGGCATCGGACCTCCGGCAATTCAACTGTTTTTTCCCTTGTTAACTTATTCGAAGCGTCCATATTTAAAAGGATGAATCTTACAGAATCACGGACTGCGAGAAAACTTAAATCATTCTTTGTGATTTGGCATGTTATCATACTATCTGAGTCGCTAAATCGATATTCTCCTGAAATATAACCCTTTGGATCAATTCGCGCAAACCAGCCCGTTCCGGTAAGTATGATTTTACCATCGCCGGTTTCCTCCATAACCGTGATGCGACCTTTTCCGGTATAGGTGCGTGCCCAAAGTCTTTTTCCCTGATCATTAAGAACTACAACCGAATAAAGGTCCTGTAATGAATCATTTTTCAGATATCCCCCGGCATATATTGAACCATTGTCGGAACATAAGAGACCAGTAATTTGCATTTTCCCCAGCTTTCTGCTCCATAGTTTTGTCCCGTTGGCTCCCAGCTTAAATATCCATGATTCACGTGATGATGAGTCTTTTCCAGACCAAGTGTAACCTGCTCCGAAAATTTCATTCCTGTTATTTGTTGTTATCAGATTAATCTCATCATTGTATGATTCTCCAACGTATTTATTCCAAAGCATTTTCCCATCACTATTCATCTTGATAATCCAGGCATCGGTAAAGCCGGTATCCATGCGAAAAACCGTGGAACCTGCTATGTAATTGTTCAGCGTATCTATAGTGATGCACGATGATAATTCCTCTGTCCCTTCTTCTTCAAAGCTTCTTGCCCATATAATATTATCCGATACAGGATGAGAAGATAGATATCTCATTCCGTTATCCAGTGATTTCAAATTAAAAATATCAATATAATGCTGTCCTTCGGGGTATTTTCTAATAAACTCATTATAAGCCTCTAATGTCTGAATTTTTTTAGCAAAGTCATACAGCAACTGTTTCTGTAACAGGCTGGCTTCATATATTTCCAAAGCATCCGGAAACTCAGCCATATATTCATCGAGTGCCTGAACTGTGTTCTTCTTTTTCGCAGCCTCAAAAGCCACAGCATGCAATTTTTTTATGGCAGGATTTACCTCAGCTGCACCGGGATAATCCCTTATGTAAGTTTTATAGGCTTCCGGGCTGTTAATCTTACACGCTTTTTCAAAAGCCAGTTTGTTAATGTATCGTTTCGCTTTTTCAATCTGGGCAGCTTCAGGAAATTTCTTAATGAATTCAAGGTATCCATCCAGCGTATTCTGTTTTTCATACTTCCTGAATTCAAGCTGATTACGGATATGAATTACGTTATCATAATGTTTGAAATCCGGAAATTCTTTGAGTACCCGATAAACCAGTTCCAGGTTATTCTCTTCCCTGATATATTTAATCAGTTTAGCGTCGACCGTTTCAACCGCATATTCAATCTTCTTTTTAACCGGCCGACTTACATGTCTTGCTTCCGTATTATAGAAATATTCCCCAATATATTCCAGGTCTTCCGTCGTGAACTTCTCCATCAGTGAAGAAAGCGAAGAACCATAATGCCATGCGGATATAAGGTCAAAATAGGCTGAACTGTCATCTGCCAGAATTAACATCAGGCCAAAAACAGCTGCAGGATTATCCTTATTTTCTTCTAATGCTTCGGTAAAAAGCTCCCGTGCCTTTTCAAGATCCGTTTTCTCCAGCAGCTTGAAACCTCTCCGGGTATTCTGGGGATAACTGCTTAAGGCAGCCAGGGTAAATATTGTTAACAATGTCAGGATCCTGATTGCTCTTTTCATACAATTTATTTTTTAACAAGAACGAACTCAACCCGTCTGTTTTGCGCTTTGCCCTGGTCAGTAGTATTCGTATCGATCGGCCGGGTTTCGCCATATCCGACAGCAATCATACGTTCAGGATCAATACCCTGCGATGCGAGATAATTGACCACTGCAGCAGCCCTGCCTTCTGAAAGTTTCTGATTATAGGAGTCACTGCCTTCGCTATCCGTATGACCGGCAATTTCAATCTTTTTTATATCCTCTTCCAGCATAAATTGAACAACTTTATTCAGCTCATTGTAAGATGCGGGCAATAATTCAGTTTTATTGAATTCAAAGAATATGTTCTCTAGTACGATCGCAGAACCTTCCTCAATGGCCTTCAGCCCTTCGAGAAAATCATCCTTTTCTATAACAGGTTCAGTAAAAATCACGGTATCCGATGATAGGCAGTTATTTCTATCACGGGCAACATATATAAAAGTACCGGCAGGCAAGTTTCTTAATTCCGTACCTGTCATGTTATTATTCCAGGTAACCGTATAAGGTTGAACACCGCCGATTAATCCTATGCGGATGGCGCCATCATTAACAATCCTCGACACCCTTCCTGTCATTGGATCCTTACCGCCTGTGTACCGGGTTTCGATCACCCTGCTTTCAAAATCGTGTAACACACATGGACAATTAAGGCAATTATCAAGAGGGGATATGCTCACATCATCAAAATAATAATAAGCATATGCCTTATTACGCAGGTTTACCACATTTTTGTCCGTTACCACATAGTTCGTCTGATCATAATTCCGGAAATTGCCAATAATGAAAAATCGCTCACTTCCCGTTGCAGTGTAAACAGTACAAAATTGTTCCCATTCATCAATATTGTCAAGGAACAGTCCAACTTTATTTGTAATCTGAGGAGCATAAGACAGGTTGATATTAATGTCATTCTTAATTTCCGTTGGACTGAAATATATGCTCATCTGATCTACGGCAAACCTTGAATAGGAGGCCAGCCTATAATAAAACTTTATACAATACTGGTTTCCTTTGACCATTGGTACAGATAATGTACCCTGGATATATTCCCTATAGCTTTCTTCCGTTCCGCTTAATATAGCACCTGCATATCCATCACCGCCATGAGCCTCACTTTCACCGGCAAAATTACGAGGAACACCTACATTCCGGGGACTGCACCGGTTAAAATAATCGGGGGTTGCTCGGGTTGGGTATGTCCATCCAGGAACCAGTTTGTGGGATAAGTTTTCAGGCGTATAGTCCTCAGGACAACGATCGTATTTTTCAAATCCCGGGTTTAATACCAGATTTTTTTCCTGTGAACTAACGTCCGATTGATAGAAAAATAACAAGATCAAAATGAAAAACAAAATATAACGTATCATAGTGAAAATATTGACATTACTCAGTGCCCGTCAAATACCGGGCAATAGCTTTATTCATTTTTCTGACAATCAGTGGCCCGTTATAGATAAAACCTGTATACACTTGTATCAATGAAGCACCAGCTTTTATCATTTCCACTGCATCCCTCTCATTCAAAATTCCTCCTACACCTATAACCGGGATTTTACCATTACTTTGTTTACATATGTAACGTACCACTTCCAAAGCTCTTTCCTTAAGCGGCTCTCCACTCAGTCCGCCAGGCCCGATACGATTTAGTATCGCATTACTTCCATCAAGACATGTACGGTCGGTTGTGGTGTTTGTTGCAATTATCCCATCGAGGCTGGTTTCATGATACAGCGTAATAGTTTCATCGAGGCGCTTATAAGTCAGGTCAGGTGAAATTTTAAGAAATATAGGCTTATACTGCCTTTTCTCACGCCTGGCTAAAGTTAATCTGTCAAGAATTCCCCTCAGTGAATCCTGATCCTGTAATTTGTCCATATCTTTAATATTAGGACAACTGATATTTACGACAAAGTAATCCACAAGATCATACAATCGCAGAAAACACCTGTAATAATCTTCCGGTGCATTTTCGTTCAATGTCACCGTGTTTTTACCAATATTGCCGCCAATAATTATCTTTTTTCTCTTTTTTGCCAGATTTGTAGCAGCGTGGTCGACGCCTTTATTATTAAATCCCATGCGGTTAATAAGAGCCTTATCTTTAGGCAGTCTGAAAAGCCGTGGTTTTGAATTTCCGGGCTGAGAAACAGGCGTAACAG
>DATAEX010000489.1:0-4386 GCA_036257765.1 Bacteroidales bacterium | reverse complement strand
AAGTGCTGTTAATAATAGTGCTTCCTTCCTTAAGATAGGGTAAGGCTGCCTTTGCAAACCAGAAATAAGAATAGATATTGGTTGCGAATGTTCTTGTCAGCTGCTCGGTTGAGATATCCAACAGGCTTTTACTTTCAACCTGCATGGCAGCATTGTTCACAAGAATATCGAGCCTTCCGTATTCGTTCATTACGCGCTCAACAGCCGAATTACAGAACTCTTCATCCGAAACATCTCCTGCAATGGCAAGAAATTTTCTGCCATGTTTTTCAACGCTTTCCTTTGTTTGCTCAGCATCCTTATGTTCGTTTAAATAAACAATAGCTATATCGGCACCTTCTTTTGCAAACAGCACAGCAACTGCCCGACCTATTCCGCTGTCGCCTCCTGTAATCAAAGCGACTTTATCCATTAATTTCCCGCATCCTTTTGCCTCAGGATTTTCATACACGGGTTGGGGCTGCATCTTATGCTCATCTCCGGGCAATTCCTGCGACTGAGGCTTCTGTTCTTCAACGCTATATGTTTTCATCAGAATTAATTTTTGTAACTTACCCCTTAAAAAATGTGCCAATAGTTTAAGCATCAGATATACAAATAGTAAGCTTTTAAACCTTCATGTTCAGCAAGCAACAAATTGAGCAAAACATTTCACATATTTTAATTACCCAAAAACCCTGAATGTTATGAATCGCTTGTTAAAAATTACCGTATTGTTTTGGCTGCTGATGCCTGCCATATCAAGTCAGGCACAGATCAGCGTTTCTTACTATTCTTCATCGCTTTCAAAAGCGGGAGTGGCGTACAATATTAATGACCGTTTCTGGATCGAATTGCGTGTTTACAGTAATACCGTTTTTGATGATATTACTCCTGAAATGGTGTTCTGTTTTAACATGGTAAGTAAAGAAAATCATAATGTTTATCTTGGGCTGGGAGCTAACGTAAATTTCTTTACCGGTCCGGTTTTGCCGGTCGGAGTTCAATTCAATCCTTTCAAAGAATTCCGGCGTTTTTCGCTTCATGTTGAATTGCAGCCCAGCCTCGACATAGAAGGCGAGGATCTGATACTTCAGGCTTCGTGGGGATTACGTTATAAATTTCTTAAAGAATGAAGAAGCGCGACCGTTTATAGTTTATCATTATGCAGATCTGTCTCCTTAAAGGATAGTTTCTGGCACAGAAAATGTGGTGTTATAAAAAAATCCTGCCCAATGAAACGACTCCTTATATTTTCGCTTTTAGCCGGTTTATGCTCAGTGGTTGCTTTTGCCCAGCAAAATCTGCAGAAGCTCAGGGATTCAAAGTTTAGTGGCAACAGTTTTTCATCTCCTAATTCTTTGAAAGGAATGAATTCATTAGTTGCGGAACTTAGCAAGCCAGAGAATAATACACGTAAACTTCATGTTAATCCGGAACAGATACCCACATTAAAGCTGAAGAAGATACTCCCTCCTCCGCCCCGTGTGAATGACAATATGCCTATTCTTAGGCCAAAAGGCTATTTTCATGGTATTGTGATCAAACCCGATTCAGCTATCGATTTCAAGCTGATCATAAAAAAACCTTAATGACCTGCGGTTGTTTAATAATTAAACCGAAGACTCATGGATGAGTACAGCGATATTGTAAAAGTCTACACCGGTTCCGAGGTTACGGTTGCGCTTCTTAAATCGGAACTTGAAAAGGCTGGGATTGTTGGAATGACCAGGAATGAATTTGCTTCAGGTGTAGCTTCAGGATTTTACGGCGATAGTCCGTCGTCGATAGATCTTTATGTTCAGCAATCCGATCTTAAAAAAGCCGGGCCGATCATAAAGGGGTTTGTAGATTTAAATAAATAGAGGTTAAGGACTACCACTTAATATTCCTCAAGCGTTCCATAGCTTTAAGAACATTTTCATGTTTGGCAAATGAAGAAAAGCGGAAGTATCCTTCTCCCGAGGGTCCGAAACCCGAACCTGGCGTTCCCACCACATTAGCTTCATTGAGAAGTTTATCGAACAAATCCCATGATTTGATTCCCCTCCCTGAATTCACCCAGACATAAGGAGAGTTTTCTCCCCCATAAACAGTGAACCCGATTTTTGACAGGTTATCTCTAATGATACCGGCATTTTTCATATAATAGTCAACAGTTGACTTAACTTCCTTTTTTCCTTCAGGAGTATAGATAGCTGCCGCAGCCCTTTGTACCGGATAGGAAACTCCGTTGAACTTGGTGGTATGTCTTCTGAACCACAGAGGATAAAGAGGCTTTTGTTCGCCGGTTGAGGTGGATGCCATAAGGTCCTTTGGAATAACAGTATAAGCACAACGCGTGCCTGTGAACCCGGCCGTTTTTGACAGACTCCTGAATTCTATAGCAACCTCGCGGGCACCTTCTATTTCATAGATAGAATGGGGAATAGAAGGGTCGTGAATATATGCTTCATAAGCAGCATCAAATAAGATCACTGCCGAGTTTTTCCTTGCATAATCCACCCACTTTTTAAGTTCTTCTTTACTGGCTGTCGTGCCGGTTGGATTATTTGGATAGCACAAAAATATCACATCAACTTTTTTCTTCGGAAGCTCCGGCATAAAACCATTTTCAGCTATACACGGCAAATAAACAAGTCCTTCATAATAACCGTTTTGAAGGTATTTACCTGTCCTTCCGCCCATAACACTGGTATCAACATAAACCGGATAAACCGGATCCTGCACTGCTATTACGTTTTCCTGTCCGAAAATCTCCAATATATTACCAGTGTCACACTTTGATCCGTCGGAAATAAAGATCTCATCAGGATGTATATCTGCCCCTCGTTTCTGATATTCAGTTGAAGCAATGGCTTCACGAAGAAAACCATAACCCTGCTCAGGGCCATATCCTTTAAATGTTTCTGCTTTTGACATTTCATCAACACCTTCGTGAAAAGCTTTTATAACACCCGGAGTCAGAGCGAGGGTCACATCTCCGATTCCCATCCTTATCACCTCAGCTTCAGGGTGAGCTTTTTCAAATTCACGGACACGACGGCCGATTTCCGGAAACAAATACCCGGCCTGCAGTTTCAAATAGTTTTCGTTTATAAGGGCCATTTTTATATTTTTGATCCAAATATATTCAACAAAATTTTAACACCGAAAACTGAATTCACTGATGAGGTCAGAAATACTTAAAAACAGCTTTGTAAAAATGCACGGCCTGGGCAATGAATACATTATCCTTGACAGCAGTAATATTGATTTCAGGCTTACTAAACAGGCAATTCAACGTTTGTGCAATATTCACTTCGGAATAGGATCAGATGGAATCGTTATGAAAGTTCCTTCTGCCAAAGCCGATTTTGGATTCAGGGTATACAATCCCGATGGTTCAGAAGCAGAAAAAAGCGGCAACGGACTTCGTATTTTGTGTAAATATCTTTATGATTACGGGCATGCAAAGAAAAGAGAGTTTACAGTTGAAACCCTTACCGATTTAGTATATGCTGAAATTGTTGAGGAAAAAAAGGGCAAAGCAACTCTGATCAGAGTGGATATGGGTAAGGCTGTATTCAGGTCGCGTGAAATACCTGTAAATTCGGATTTACCGGAATTTATCGGCCAAAAGATCAAGGCCGGAGATAAAGAGTTTGAGGTTAATTGCGTATCTGTTGGCAATCCGCATTGCGTTGTAATCAGGCAGGATCTCAATGAACAGGAGGTAAGGAGATACGGACCTTTGCTTGAAAATCACCCACTGTTTCCGAATCGTATAAATGTACAATTTGCAAAAGTGTTATCGCCAAATGATGCGCAGATCCTTATCTGGGAGCGTGGAGCAGGATATACGCTGGCATCAGGAAGCTCTTCCTGCGCGGTATCAAGTGTACTTGTAAAACTTGGAATGATTCACAGCGATCTGACCATGCATATGCAGGGTGGAGAGTTAAAAATAAAAATAGATAAGGACTGGAACATCAGAATGACCGGCGAAGTCAGGGAAATCGCCAGTGGTGTGCTGAGCGGAGAGATTATTGAAGATCTTGAAAAATCCTTTGCAGCATAATTATTCAAAAATACAAAATATGAAAAAATCAATTTTATTTTTGTTCATAATGGCTTGTTTCTCTCTGGCAGCGCAGGAAAGCAAGTATTATGCCGGCTTTTATTTTTCTCCGGATATATGCGACCATGTTATAATTAGAAGCGGGGCAAAAAGCATAAATGATTTAACCATATGGCATTTAAGATTCCATACCGGAATAACTGCAGGATATCAATTGACAAAAAGTTTTTATTTTGAGAGCGGGTTTCAGTATACTTCTAAAGGTTTAAATAGCAGGAGAATGCATGTCTTTGATGGTGAAGGCGATCCCACAGGTGATGAATTTTCTACAAGACAAAATGCCGGAT
>DATAEX010000473.1:0-2119 GCA_036257765.1 Bacteroidales bacterium | reverse complement strand
TATGTAATTTCTGAGAATGAAAGCATTGAGAACCGGGATATAAAGGTAGGGGATGTTCTGCTTAATGTTTCCATTTTCCCGATTGAAAAAGGCAAGATTGCCGGAGGCATTATCAGAGATATGCGGGCACCTGAGGTACAGCGTGCTGAAGTAATAAACCGGATAACTGAGGTAATTGACAGAAATCTTGAAATGGTTCAGAAAATCGGTTTTTTACTGGGCGAAGGAGCAACAGATATTGAACGCATGCTCAATTCGATCATTGAATTCTATAAAGGCGAAAATCAGAAAAAGTAAGGGTAATGGGTGAAGATTTTTTTGTCGAAGTAGATTACCAGCAAAAAAGCTTTGAAGGACAACGGATATGTGGTGATATTTTCCTGTTCAGCAAGGTAAAGGAAGAAAACCGGATTGTTGTTGTATTGTCTGACGGAATGGGTCACGGCGTTAAAGCAAGTATCCTTGCAACCCTTACGGCAACTATGGCAGTCAATTTTACAAAGGAACACAAGGAACCCGAAAAAACTGCTGAGATCATCATGAAAACACTACCGGAATGCAGTGATCGAAAAATGAATTACTCCACTTTCACTATTATTGATATAGAACAGAGTAACAAGGTAACCATTCTTGAGTATGATAATCCGGAATGTATAGTGTTAAGGGATCGCAAGATTTTGAAGCCCTCTGATACAAAGACCATCATTCTGAACGGAGATGCAAACTGTACCAAAAAAATAAGAGTTTGTACGTTTGCTCCCTTGAAAGGAGACAGGATACTATTCTGCACGGATGGTATTACACAATCGGGACTGGGAACGCCAAGATTCCCTTTCGGATGGGGCGTTGACAATGTAGGCCGTTTTGCTATTGATATGATAAAACAGTATCCGCAGATTTCCGCAAGAAATCTATCAGGAAAAATACTGAACATGGCTTACAGGAACGATGGGTTTCAATCGAAAGACGACTCGACCTGTGGAATTATTTATTTCCGTGAACCCAGGGAATTGCTTATCTGCACCGGGCCTCCATATAATAAAGAGGATGATATATTACTTGCATCGGAAATACGGGATTTCAAGGGAAAGAAGATTGTAATGGGGGCAACGACAGGTGATATAATTTCCAGGGAGCTGAATCTTAAAATTGAGGATGTCTTTAAATTTGAAGACCCTGAATTGCCCCCAATCAATGAAATGGAAGGGATTGATCTCTTTACCGAGGGAATTCTAACTTTAAACAAAGTGGAAAAAATTCTGAAGGCCTATAATCCTAATACCAAGCTTGGAAAAGGCCCTGCCGATGAAATTGTCAAACTGATTCTGGAAAGTGACGCAATAGAAATCATAATCGGGACTCGGATCAATATTGCTCATCAGGATCCCCATCTGCCTGTTGAGTTGGAGATCAGACGTACTGTAGTTAACAGGATTGCACAGTGGCTTGAAGAGAAATTGCTTAAAAAAGTGGTGGTAAAATATATTTAGTTGATTTCACTTTTTTTTCTCTGAGCAAGCATCGCGTTGCATTTTTCGTAAGCCTCGATTGAAGCATAATACGCAATTAATCGGTTAAAGAAAACATCATCCCGGAATTTTGGGTGACCTTTTCCATAACCAAGCTTACCCTGAACTGTCAAATCGAATAATTCATCGTCGTCGAGATATGATGCAATTTCCAATTCAGCCGCTTCACTTTCCTGCTCCCATCGAACAAGTGAATCCTTATGCTTTTCGAGAAAATTAACAAGATTTATCTGCAGACTGATCAGATCATTGTTTTCGGTCAGAAGTGATCTGTTGGCCGAATAGTTCTTTTCAATCATGTAAGTCCTTTCACTTGAAAATGGCTGGCTAAGGATTTCATTTAACTTCGTCTGGTTGTTATTAATTACCTCAAGATTTTCCTTCACTTTCTTCTTAAGGAGTTCGATGGTTTTTTGAATCAAATCCTTCATTTTCTGCTTTTCACCAATTCAAAATTAGAGATTATTTATGTGTGATTTGAAACTTTTTGACAAAACCCGCCAGGGAAGATATAAGATATACAATCCGAAATGATGAATACGACTTCAATCCTGAAAAATTCCAAAATAGACCATCCACAGGCGGTCGTT
>DATAEX010000462.1:0-8797 GCA_036257765.1 Bacteroidales bacterium | reverse complement strand
AGTTGAGTCAGCCGGATTCTGATTAGAATTTGATACCAGTGATTCGGTAGTTTGTGACTGTTCCTGATAATTGGTTGGATTTGAAATGGCCATGGCAATCAGCTGATCAACATTTTCAGAAGATGCGTCAGCAACATTTATGTTGCTTTCAATGATGTCTACACTTACCGTTTTTTCATCAACAAGGTACGAAAATGCCCCATCAATTTGCGGCGCAGATAACTTTGCCTGATTACGCGGTATCAGGCGATACGATACTGTAAAAAAGGGTTGCTGAGGTAAATTCATCCAAAGGAATTTAACCTTTTGCTCCTTAAAGGTAAATATTGCATCCCTCGGATCAAGAGCAACAGCATTATATCCATCGGGAACCATTTCTTCAATTTTCGCAAACTGCCTGGTAAAGTTTTTATTTACCAAAACGTTTACTATATAATCACCCTGTGTTCCGGGTACAGGGGTTTGCCGGATGCATGCCACCTCGACTGCTTCAACAGGCATGACGCCCGGTACCGTCATCTTTTCGAAATCGTTTATATCAACAATGAGCGATGGATCAATGGTTGCTGAAGGCGCAATATTTATAGCAACGGGACTGATATCAACAGATTTTCGTTCATTATTTTCAATGTATGAGAATTTACCTGACAGGTTGAAAGTGCCTTTAAGTCTTTCATCGATTTTTACGCGATAGCTGAAAGTGATTTCATCATTTTCAGGAATCCGTAACCAGATAAATCTCACTCTTTTTTCACTGAATGAAAAGTCAGCATTGGAAGATACGACAGGACTGACTGTAAGGCCTGCAGGAATGCTCTGCTGAAACCGTGAAAATCCATCCAGATTGCCCTTATTAAGTGTAATTTTCACATCAAATTCCGAGCCTGCCTGAACTTCCGACGGTACATCAAGCCTTACTGAAACATCGCCCGGAAATATTTGCAGTGCAAATATTACCAGCAAATTCAGTAAAGTAACTATTAATTTTACCATTGGCCGGGTTTTTACAGTGTACTAAATGTAAAAATTCTATAAGAGAAAATCAACATACTTTTCAACATTTTTAATTTCTCGACGAGGGTTAAGTCGCTTTGTTAATTCTCAGAAATTAGGACTAAGAATATACTTGCTATAGAATTCGTTTATATGCCGGACAGCATCCTCGGCTGTATCTACCACGGTAAATAATTCCATATCGTCCATGCTGATATTTTTAGCCTCGTCGAGCATGACCTCCTTTACCCATTTTATCAAACCTGCCCAATAATCCTTGCCTACAAGTACAATTGGAAACTTTCCGATTTTTTCAGTCTGAATGAGTGTAAGCGCTTCAAACAATTCGTCAAAAGTCCCAAAACCGCCGGGAAGCACTACAAATCCCTGTGCATATTTGATAAACATCACTTTACGGACAAAAAAATGGTCGAAAGTAATGAGCTTATCGGAATCAATAAAAAGATTGGGTTCCTGTTCAAAAGGCAAATCGATGTTAATACCTACTGACCGGCCTTTCCCACGTTTTGCCCCCAGGTTAGCGGCTTCCATGATCCCTGGGCCTCCACCTGTGATGACTCCATAACCATATTGTGTGAGCTGAAATGCTATCTCTTCAGCGAGTTTGTAAAATTTAGTGCCCGGCTCGGTTCGTGCTGATCCGAAAATTGAAACGCATGGTCCGATCCTGGCCAGTTTTTCATATCCTTCAACAAATTCCGACATGATCTTGAAAATACCCCAGCTATCGGCCGACTGAATTTCCTGCCAGTCTTTATTTTTAAAAGCATCAATTATTTTTTCTTCACCATGAGTCATAATACTGAATACATTGAAACTATTATCTATACGTGAACTAATTAGGTAAGTTATGATTAGGTTGGCAAAAATAGCGAATTTCAGTATTCGGTGAATCGCTAATCGGAAATAGCTAATCAGTTACCGGTAGTGGTCAGATTTAATTCGACTTCAAGATACCTTCCTGTATAACTTCTTTCATTTCTCACTACCTCTTCGGGAGTGCCGGTGCAGATTATTTCACCACCTTTAATTCCTCCTTCAGGACCCATATCTATTATATAGTCGGCTACTTTAATTACATCGAGATTGTGCTCTATTACCACTACCGTATTGCCCTTATCGGTCAACTTGTTTAACACATTTAATAAAACCCTGACATCTTCAAAGTGCAATCCTGTGGTAGGTTCATCAAGTATATACAGCGTTTTTCCCGTATCTTTCCTGGCGAGTTCAGCTGCCAGTTTTATACGCTGTGATTCACCTCCCGACAATGTAGTGGATGGTTGTCCAAGAGTTATGTATCCAAGTCCGACCTGGTCGAGTGTTGCAAGTTTATGCCGGATCACAGGAATGCTGTCGAAAAA
Source organism: Bacteroidales bacterium (assembly GCA_036257765.1). Lineage (GTDB taxonomy): Bacteria > Bacteroidota > Bacteroidia > Bacteroidales > UBA10428 > UBA5072. The sequence continues at coordinate 6,419 of DATAEX010000462.1, read as the reverse complement.
TTCAACTGCCTGTGTAATGGTCATATCAAGGACCTCACTTATATTTTTTCCTTTATATCTTATTTCGAGCGTTTCACGGTTATAGCGTTTCCCGTTACACTCATTACAGTGCACATAAACGTCGGGGAGGAAATTCATTTCGATAGTCTGCAAACCTGCTCCCTGGCATGTTTCACATCGTCCGCCCTTCACATTGAATGAGAAACGGCCTGCCTTATAACCTCTTATTTTTGATTCCCTCGTTTGCTCAAAAAGCTTTCTGATATCGGAAAAAACTCCGGTATAGGTTACCGGATTCGAACGTGGAGTGCGTCCTATAGGTGATTGATCAACTTCAATTACTTTGTCGATATTTTCAAGACCCAGAATTTCGGAATAGGGTAAAGGAGTCAATGATGAACGATAAAAATGCCTGCTCAGGATAGGGTAGAGTGTGTCATAAACTACAGATGATTTGCCACTGCCTGACACTCCGGTAATGCATATGAATTTACCCAGAGGAAGTTCAATATCCACATTTTTCAGATTATTCCCTGTAGCTCCGGTAAGCCGCAGATATTTTCCGTTGCCTGAACGTCTTGTTTCAGGGATTTCAATCTTTTTGGCATGATTCAGATATTGCGCCGTTAGGGAATCGGATTTCATAATATCACCGGGCTTACCGATTGCGCATACTTCCCCTCCATGCCTGCCGGCAAACGGACCCAGATCGATCACATAGTCGGCACTCATTATCATCTGTCTGTCATGTTCAACTACGATAATGGAATTGCCTGTGTCCCTTAAATCCTGAAGCGACCGGATCAGACGATGATTATCCCGTTGATGAAGGCCGATGCTGGGTTCATCAAGAATGTACAGTACATTAACAAGCTGCGACCCTATTTGAGTGGCGAGCCGGATCCGTTGACTCTCACCTCCTGAAAGACTCGCCGCACTTCGGTTCAGCGAAAGATAATCGAGACCGACATCCAGAAGGAAACGAATCCGGGTTCTCAATTCCTTCAGGATCTCAGTGGCAATTGCAATCTGCCTTGAGTTCAGATGCTGATCAACCTTCAGAAGCCAGTCGTATAACTGGGAAATGTCCATAGCTGAAAGTTCAGCTATATTTTTATCATGCATCAGGAAATAAAGCGCTTCTCTTTTAAGGCGCGTACCATGGCATTCAGGACATATTATCTTTTGAATATATTGTTCCGTCTGTTTTTCATCTTCTTTCTGACCTATTACCCCCAGGTGATTTCCAATGTAATTGATTACACCTTCAAAACTCAGAAAGTAATTGGTTGAGAAGCCAAGTGGTGTGTATTCGAGCTTAAAAGTTTCCTCTGATCCGTAAAGTATCACATTGAGTGCTTCTTCGGGTATATCTTTTATTGGCGTGGAAAGGCTGAATTTGTATTTGCTGGCTACTGCCTCGAGCTGCCAGAAGATCAATGCATTCCGATACGGTCCAAGGGGTTGAATGCCACCCTTTTTTATGCTCAGATCAGGATCCGGAATTACTTTTGACAGATCAATCTGGTTAACAGTGCCGAGTCCGTTGCAATGCGGGCATGCTCCCTGCGGGGAATTGAATGAAAACGTATGCGGAGCAGGTTCATTATATGAAATACCGGTAGAAGGACACATGAGCTGCCTGCTGTAATATCGCGGATTCTTATTGGAGGCATCGACGATCATTATGATGCCCTTGCCATGCTGCATGGCAAGGTTTACTGAGTTTTTGAGCCGGTTTTTGTCGTTTGGGTCAACTTGCAGCTTATCAATCACAATTTCTATGAAGTGGGTCTTATACCGGTCGAGTTTAAGACCATGTCTTACCTCGGTAAGTTCATTGTCGATTCGGGCATTCAAAAATCCCTTTCGCCTGATTTGCTCGAAAACTTCCTTGTAATGGCCTTTCCGTCCTTTAACCAGTGGTGCCAGTATATAGATTTTATCCCCTGCATATTTTTCAAGGATCAATCCGATGATCTGCTCGTCCGTATATTTTACCATGGCTTCACCGGTATTGTATGAATAAGCAATACCAGCCCTGGCATACAATAGCCTGAGAAAATCATAAATTTCAGTTATAGTGCCGACTGTAGATCGCGGATTCCGGCCTGTGGTTTTTTGTTCTATGGCTATAACCGGACTTAAGCCTGTGATCTTATCAACCTCAGGCCGCTCCATATTCCCCAGAAATTGCCTTGCATACGCTGAAAGCGTCTCCATGTATCTTCGCTGTCCCTCGGCGTATATGGTGTCGAAAGCCAGCGAAGATTTACCGCTTCCGCTTAAACCCGTGATTACCGTAAGCTGATTACGGGGAATTGAAACATCTATATTTTTCAGGTTATGAACGCGAGCACCGTAAACATTAACTTCCCCTGTCTCAAGGGCCGTGTTTGATGTTACCTTTGCCAATTTAATTATTCAGATCGCTTAAGCCAGGCAGATGATCATTGTACCATCCGTTCGCCCTGGTTGGGAATTTTAATGTGATATATTTTGGTTGGCTGATCGGGCAGGTAATTCTGCCGGAGCCAGGGATTAAACTGTTTAATGATCTTGTAATTTGTTGAATGCTCTGTTGCAAAATCCGTGATATTAGTTATTTCATTGTCTACATCCACTTCATGAGTTGCTATCAACGGATAGTAATCATCCTCGTCAAGATGGAACCCAAATTCAGAAGGATTTTCAGTAATAAGTTTATGAGCAATCAATCTGAATACATACCTTGCAGTTTCTTCATTTAACAACAGATCATAGTAATTATTAGTCTTTTGCCTGGCAATCTGGTTTTCAAGGCCATTCCTGCCTGCATTATAAGTCGCCGCTGCCATGGTCCAATTTCCAAACTCCTTATAGGACTGGAGAAGAAATTTGCAGGCAACCTCGGTCGATCTTTCAAGATCATAACGTTCATCGACCACTGAATTCACTTCAAGACCGTATTCTTTTGCCGTTGATTCCAGTATTTGCCAAACTCCCACAGCTTTAGCGGGAGATACAACATTTTCGAATCCGCTTTCAGCCATTGCCAGGTATTTGAAATCATCAGGTACACCGTACTTTTTAAGTATCGGTTCAATGGTGGCAAAATACCTTTTAGTTCTTTTCAATACCATTAAGGTCCGTGAATGCCAGTAACCGTTTACCAGCATTTCTTTATCAAGGCTCTCTCTTGTATCGAAATTAGCAAGAGGTACCATCTCACCTGCAAATTCCAGGTTTTCAGGTAAATTAAATGGTTGGTTCAGCGATGGCATTCGCTCAGGCAAAGCAGGTGTTCCTTCATTGCCCGTAAAACCCTGAACCGATATAAAAACACCAAGAACTAACAAAGCGCCTGCTCCATAAATTACAGGACGCCACCAATGTACAAATCTTTCCTGTGACATATCTCCCCTCTTGAATGCTTAAAATCTGTGGATTAAAAATAGTAACTATTACCTTGTACGGAATTCCGTAAAGTTAGTTAAAACAATGTTCACATTTTTAAACTGAAATGGCAAAAATTTATTGTTCTGGCGGTGATTTAGAACTTGTAATTAATTCCTCCAAAAAACCCGAATGAGTATGGATGAACTGATATGTCCGAGGGGTCGATCGGATTGATATAATACCTGAACCGGGGTTCAAGCGTGAATGAAAAATTGTCTGACACAGGCATCTCAAAACCCATACCCACTGATCCGAGGTAGTTTATTACATTAATGTCCGATGTTTCTGATACCCGTGTTGATTTTCCATCATTGATAATATTGACAGCGTTGCCGACAAGAAAATTAGTAACAAGTCCTCCTGAAAGACTAAAATCCAGTTTGCGGTCGATTATCTTGTACTTCAGAATCAGAGGCAATTCAAAATAATCGAAGTATTGTTTCAGTTGAATGTTCTCTGCATCGCCCTGAACAAGAGGTTTGACGTTTGAAATATCCACACCGTTCTTATAATCATTCTGATAGAAATAAGCGCCTTCCGTTGTTATATCGCTTTGTGATCTTTCGCTGATAACACCCTCTATTGTTCCTGTTGAATTGGAAGCAGCAATAAATTTGTAATTTTCCAGACTACCATTGGAACTGGCTACTGTATTCACCTGATTTATTTCCATTCCATACCTGGAATAATACAAACCTGATTGAACCGAGAACCTTTTTCCTGTGTTCATTGCAACACGGATCCCGCCGGCGTAGGCAAGGATCCCGCTCTCACTTGAATTCAGTGAACTTACCTCATTATCGAAATTGGGTGAATTAATACTCCGGTAAGAATACAGAGGTGCTATCTCACTTCCCACAGTCCATCTTCCATCCCGTTTTTCTATCTTATCTTCATTGTTATTTTGTGCCAGCAAAATTTCAGTTGCTTCTTCAGGCGTCATTACCGTACCGGAAATATGATCGGGTATTTGCAGTTCCCGGATTATACTATCAGGAACAGGTGTTACTGTTATTTTTGTAGTATTTTCAGCCAGTTTATCTGTGATATTCTCATTTATTTCAGAAGAATCACTAGATACCGGACTCTGTTCGATCTTTTCGTTTCCCTGAGCTGTAACGGAAGTAATTGAACGATCGGACGGATTGGATTCAGAATCAACCTGTTTATTTGATTTTGCAAGGGTATTAACAGAACTTTTCTCCTCCTGCCCGCTTTTTTCAGCCTGTGAGATAATATTTGATGATTGGTTATCATCTGCGGGATTGCTTTCATTGGATGCTGCAGGGCTGTTGCTTTGCTGTGACACCATTCCCGGCGAAATTGTTCCTTCATTTTTGCTAATCAGGTATACCCCAATTCCTGTAGAAATTAGAATAGCCATTCCTGCTGCTATGCGAAAAAATATCATAACAGCCCTTTTCTTATTCCTGTTACCAAGCTTGGTGACAATTTGGTCCCATGCAGAGTCAGGCGGACTTTGCTCAAAGTTTCCCAGCCTGTCCCTGAAGTACCTGTCGGTTTTATTATTCATCGTATCCATGGCTCAATTAGTTCGAACCGTTCTTAAATAGTACTTATTGACCTTTTCCTGTAAAATGGCTCTGGCTCTTGAAAGATTTGACTTTGAAGTGCCTTCGCTTATATTGAGCATTTCGCTGATTTCCTTATGTGAAAACCCTTCGATAGCATAAAGATTGAATACCACCCGGTAGCGGGGAGTCAGTTCCTGCACTATTCTTATCAGTTCGTGCACATCTATATCCGAAGAGATATCTCTGTCTTCTTCTGATTCGGGTTGTAAAGCAATATCTTCAACAGGTACATGCCGGTAATGCAGCCTGTATTTTTCAAGTGCCGTATTAACCATGACTCTCCTTATCCAGCCTTCAAATGCTCCTTTAAAACCAAATTGATGTATTTTTTCAAAAACCTTTATAAAGCCTTCCTGCATCACATCCTGTGCATCATCATAATTACCTGCATACCGAAGACATGTTCCAAACATTTTTGTTTTGAACAGTTCGTATAATTCACGCTGCGCCTCAGGATTATTCTCCTGGCAACCGAGAATAACTTTATGCAAATGATCCACCAAATACACAATTTGTACGCCCCAAAATTAAGGTATAATTCAATTCCTTAATTTCCCGACGCTGAAACAATGATGATGTTATATAGAAAATGGTTGCGTTACTGAGAATTTTTTTTAAATTGTCCATTTTCGTACAGTCTGTGTATCATTAATGTACATAATTACACTAAACAAACAATAATCCAATACGTTGTTAAGTTATTCTATTCAACAGCATATCAGTAAAATATCCTAAAGGGTATAATTTTTGTTAAATTCCTTTTGTTAAACCTTTATAAACCACATGATAAATATCAGGAACCTGCACAAATCCTATATTACGGGTAATAATTCTTTGCATGTCCTGAAGGGGATCAATATGGATATAGAATCAGGCGAAATGGTATCCATAATGGGCGCTTCAGGTTCGGGGAAGTCCACATTACTTAATGTTCTTGGAATTCTCGACAATTACGATTCAGGTGAATACTACCTGAATGGCATGTTTATTCAAAATATAAACGAAACTAAAGCCGCATTGCTGAGAAACAGAACAATCGGTTTCGTTTTTCAGAGTTTCAACCTTATTTCGTTCAAAAATGCCATGGAAAACGTGGCTTTACCTCTTTATTACCAGGGAGTGCGCCGGAAGAAACGAAACGCGATCGCTATGGAATATCTCGACCGTGTCGGTCTGAAAGATTGGTGGACACATCTGCCGAGCGAACTTTCCGGTGGACAGAAACAGCGGGTGGCTATAGCGCGGTCTTTAATTTCGAAACCTAAAGTAATTTTGGCTGATGAGCCGACCGGTGCTCTCGATTCCGTAACTTCGATGGAAGTAATGGATCTTCTGCAGGAAATCAACCAGGAGGGAATTACAATTCTCATTGTTACACATGAACAT
>DATAEX010000335.1:0-3976 GCA_036257765.1 Bacteroidales bacterium | reverse complement strand
CTTTGCCCCGTTATTTCTGATGATACCAGGCTCGGCCACAGCTCCTGCCCTTATACTGGTAGGACTGTTTATGATAAGTCCTATACAAAAAATCGATCTTGAAGATTATGCCGAATCAATTCCCGTGTTTCTGACTATAATAATGATGCCGCTTGCATACAGTATTTCCGAAGGTATTGCGTTTGGGATGCTTTGTTACGTTCTTATTAAAACATTTACAGGTAAGTGGAAAGAAGTATCATTTGTAATGTATATCCTGGCCGTATTTTTCATTCTGAAGCACGTGTTATAAATAGTTAATTGAAGGCGGGTATTATGGATAATTTTATCTTTGTCTGTCCGTTAATACCATATTCCATTATAAAATATGAACTTACAACAGCGAATTAAGAAAATCATCCGGTACATCGAGGAAAGAATTCTGCTCAGGAACATCGTTCTTGCATTGCTTATTTTATTATTCGGCACCGCCCTCATTATGCAGATGCTTAAAATTGCGACACGGCACAACCGCAATTTAAGTGTGCCTGATTTTGCGGGACTCTCGTTGCAGGAAGCTGTGGCTTCGGCCGAAAATCGCAACCTTCGTGTAGAAGTATTTGATTCGGTATTTCTGGCCGATTTTGAGCGTGGAACCGTTGTGGAACAGCACCCCCGCGCAGGTTTTATGGTAAAAAAGAACCGCAAAATCTTTCTCACCATGAACGCTATGAACCCGGAACGTGTTGCCATGCCAAATCTTGTTGACCTTACTTTTATACAGGCACGGGCAAAAATTGAATCTTTTGGGCTTAAGGTGGGAAAGATATCCTATGAGCCGGATATGGGGCTCAACATGGTGCTTGCGCAGCGAAGCAATGGTAAAAATCTGGTACCTGGCGATTCGGTTGTAAAAGGTGTTAAAATCGACCTGGTTCTTGGCAAGGGACTAAGTGATGAACAAACTGGTGTTCCCAATCTTGTGGGACTTTCGCTGGAATCGGCTAACATTCTTGCCTCCGACCGCTTTTTAAGCATCGGTGCTGCCGTTCGCGATCAATCCATTTCAAGCGATGAGGATGAGATCAAAGCCTTTGTTTTCAGACAAAGGCCTGAACATGGAGGAACATTGCCAATGGGCTCAGCCATTGATGTATGGATAACTCTCGATTCTACCAAAGTGCCATCGTTTGGTCAAACCCGGGATTCATTAGCAATTGATGAGCAACTGTAAAAAAATACTTTTCTTTATTATCTGTCTGATACCAGGTCTGACTCAGGCTCAAAGCCTACGTGGACTTCAGGAAAATCCTGTAATTAAGAATTATCGTGCAGATGAAAATCCGACTTTGAAATCAGCATCAAATCAATTACGGCTTTATCTGCCTTTTTTTGAAGATTTTTCTACTTCTTCCATATTACCTGATCCCGATAAGTGGACCGATCAGTATGTGTATATTAATAATTCCTTTGGACTTAATCCTCCTTCGGTTACTGTTGCCACCTTTGATGCTATTGATCAGAACGGAAATGTATATGCCATAAGAGGTACGACGGTATCTTCCGATACACTGACTTCTGTTGAATTTGATCTTTCTGTTTATCAGGGAACAATGGACACGGTAAGATTAAGTTTCTTTTATCAATGTGGAGGACACGGTGAGGTACCCGAATTCGGTGATCTTCTTGTACTTGAGTATTATCATCCGCAGGACAGTGTGTGGAATGAAGCGTGGTCTGTTGAAGGTGGTGACACAACAGCTTTCACGCAGGTAATTCTTAAAGTACCTGAAGAATATTATTTAAACGGTTTTCGTTTCCGTTTCCGGAATTATACAAGTCTTTCAGCCGAAGACGTAAATGGCGGTGAGGGAGCCTTAAGTAATGCTGATTGCTGGAATATTGATTACATCCTGATGAACACCGATCCTGAATATAACCACAAGACAATAAATAATGATATAACTATTACTGATATACCAAGAAATGTGCTGGATTTGTATGAAACCGTACCCTGGCATCATCTTAATTCAGCAGTAACAGCAGGAATTGCTCGTAACTCGATCATTTATGGTATCAGAAATTATATGCCCGAAGGCGATTCATCAAATATAGGACGCAGTTATTATGTAAGGAATTACAACGAAAAGACTTTTGATAATTATGAGCCTCCCTGGGATGAGCAGCTTCCAAACGGTGTTTTGGTTTTCAGGGATTTACCGCTTTTATCACGTTTCAGTGAGAACGACAACCTGAATGAAGGACGGATTGAAATAGCCAGTTATCTGAGAACCCTTGATTTCGGTACAAAAGCTAACGACACTTCACGTGTGGTACTTTACTTTAAAAACAATTACGTTTACGATGATGGTTCGCCCGAATATGGTTTTGGAATTGAAGGGCCTTCAATGACAGGTGCCCTGCTTGCCATGCGATTCAGAGTATACGAACCGGATACACTGACTGCAGCGGAAATATATTTTAACAGAGCCTACAACAAGGTCAATGAAACATTTCCGTTTCAACTGTGTGTGTGGAAGGATGGAGGCGGTAAACCCGGCGACCTCATCTATATTTCGGAAGAATCGAATTATCCCGATTTCAGTTCCGAAAAACCTGATTTTAAGTCCTACGCTCTATTGGCTTCCGAAGGCATTGTTGTTACAGATTCAATTATCTATATTGGCATAAAACAACAAACTGATGAATTTCTCAATATAGGTTATGATGCAAATAATAATAACCTGTCGAGAACATTTGTAAATACGTCAGGAGAATGGTTTAGTCCCGGAGGAAGCCTTCTTCCGGGTACTGTTATGATGAGAGCCGTTTTTGGAAACAGAGGTATTATCACTGATAGGGATGATATTGCTGAAGGGCAGGATGATATAGTCCTGTATCCAAATCCTGTTTCAGAAATCCTGTATGTAAATTCTGAAAAATCCGTACAAAGTTTTCGTATTGTTGATATTTCAGGACGGATTGTATTGCAGCAAACCGGTATTATCCGGAACATCGATATATCTGATCTTCCCCCGGGAATATACCAGGTTATCCTATTTACCGGAAGCGAGCGTCCCGTAATACGGAAAATATTAGTGAGCCGTTAATCAGAAGTGATGCAGGATGAATTGATAGATCAATCAGAACTTTATGAGCATCACCGCATAATAGCAGATAAAAAGCAGGGACTGCTCAGGGTAGATAAGTTCCTTTTCAATCGTCTTGAGAAGGTCTCCCGGAATAAAATACAAATGGCCATAAGGGCCGGAAATGTCCTTGTAAATAATAGTTCTGTTAAGCCAAATTACAGGGTTAAACCCAATGACCTGATCACTATTGTGCTCCCCTACCCTCACCAGGAATTCGAGCTGGTACCCGAAAATATTCCAATTAATATAATATATGAGGACGATCAAATCATCGTTGTAAATAAACAGGCGGGTATGGTTGTCCACCCCGGACATGGCAATTTTACAGGGACTCTGGTAAATGCGCTTTGCTGGCATCTTAAGGATATTCCTTTATTTCGTACCGGGGAAATCAGGCCCGGGCTGGTTCACCGGATCGATAAGGATACTCCAGGTATTCTTGTCATTGCGAAGACTGAAATAGCATTAAATAAGCTGGCCCGGCAATTCTTCGATCGCACTACGAGCCGAACCTATCAGGCTCTGGTATGGGGTATCCCCGAACCAGAAGATGGAACAATTACAGGACATATCGGACGTAATATTCGCGATCGATTAAAAATGCAGGTATTTCCTGATGGAGAAAACGGGAAACATGCAGTAACACATTACCGTGTCCTGGAAAAACTTGGATATGTAAGTCTAGTTGAATGCAGACTTGAAACCGGCAGAACTCATCAGATACGGGCGCATATGGAATACATAAGGCATCCGGTTTTTAACGATGAGCGCTATGGAGGTAATAAAATTCTTAGAGGAACTGTATTTACGAAATACAGGCAGTTTGTTGAAAATTGTTTCCAATT
>DATAEX010000422.1:0-5147 GCA_036257765.1 Bacteroidales bacterium | reverse complement strand
GGAAGGAAATTGTGGAATCCGTTACCAGAATTTTGTCAGCCGGCATACCTGTAATGGGGCATCTGGGCCTGACTCCTCAGTCTATTCATAAATTCGGAACTTTTGTTGTAAGGGCCAGAGATGAGGAGGAAGCCAGGCGGTTGGTATCAGATGCTCATGTGCTGGAGGATGCAGGATGTTTCTCTATTGTGCTGGAAAAGATCCCGGCTCGATTAGGTGGTCAGGTTGCCCAGGAACTTAAGATCCCGATTATCGGTATTGGCGCCGGAAAATTTGTGGATGGACAGGTTCTTGTTCTTCATGATATGCTGGGGATCACTCAGGATTTTTCTCCTCGTTTCCTGAGGCGTTATCAGAATCTTTATCAGGAAATCACCAGCGCCGTGAGCAATTATATCACCGATGTGAAAAACCAGGAATTCCCCAATGAGAAGGAACAATATTAGCTATTAAGGCCTGAGGTGTAAAGGCTTAAGGTGCTTTGGTCTTAATTACTTTAGCCTTAACTGCTCCGGACATATTCTTAACTATGGATGAAATTTTGATTCTCTACGAGGACAACCACATAATTGCTGTTAACAAGACCCATCACGACCTGGTACAGAAGGATATCAGCGGAGACGAATCGTTAGACGATAAAGTAAAAAAATACATTAAAGCAAAATACAAGAAACCCGGTGATGTATTTCTGGGAGTGGTCCACAGACTCGACAGGCCTGTAACCGGGGCAGTTCTGTTTGCAAGGACCAGCAAATCGCTTTCCAGGCTTACTACCATGTTTCGCGAAGGGAAAATCCGTAAAACATATTGGGCCATAGTCAAAAATCCTCCAAAAGAATCATCAGCCAGATTGGTACACTATATGTCAAGGAATCCTGCGCAGAATAAGTCATATTGCCATGAAAGTCCCGGACCTGGCCTGAAAATGGCTATATTGAATTACAGGGTGGCAGGAAAATCCGATAACTACTTTCTGATTGAAGTGGACCTTGAAACAGGACGTCATCATCAAATCAGGGCGCAGCTTTCAGCCATCGGCTGCCCGATTAAAGGAGATCTCAAATATGGTTTTCCGAGGTCAAATCCGGATGGTGGGATAAGCCTTCATTCAAGAGAGATCAGATTTATCCATCCTGTAAATAATGGAGAAGTAGTAATATCAGCGCCAACACCTGATGGCGAAAAATTATGGAAAAGTTTTATATTACTGGATCCTAGTGTACCATCAGATTAATCAACAGTACCACCACAAATGCTGTTACTCCCATAACTATTGTCGAAGTTGAGTAGACCCGCAAGGTATCGGACGGATCGATTCCGGAGAAATTCGTTATAACCCAGAAATACGAATCGTTTGCATGGGATACCATCATAGAACCTGCACCCATTGATAGCATAACGAGCAATAAACCAATCTGATCCGAATACCCTAAAATATTAAGCATCGGTCCCATTATTGATGCGGCTGTAATTATTGCCACTGTCGAGGAACCTTGTGCTGTTTTCAAAATGAATGACATTAAAAAAGGGATCAAAAGTCCAAGCCCTGTGCCCGATAAAAAGATACCAACCTGATCTCCGGTTCCTGTAGCCTTAATAATGGCCCCAAATATTCCTCCGGCAGCTGTAATTATAATAATGGGTCCTGCTTTTTCAATTGCTGAAGTCAATATCTGATTGATCTTGTCCTTGCTGATAGCCGGAAGCAATAAAAAGGACAGGAACATACCGGTCATTAGTGCAATAACAGGCTCTCCGGAAAATAAGAATAATCGAATCAAAAAACCACTATTACCCGGGAATAACAGTTCAATAACCGATTTAATTGTTATCAGCATTAACGGAAGGATTATTGACATAAATGATCGTCCGGCACTTGGTAAGTTTTCGCTATTCGCGGATAATGCAGATAGATCATTACTTTCAATGCGGGTTTTCAGTTTTCGTTTTGTAAGGTATTTTGCCCAAAAGTATGCTGTCAGTGCGGGAGGAATTGCCACAACTATACCAATAAGCACAAGCTGTCCTATATTTGCACCAAGTATGCCGGCGGCAGCAGTGGCTCCCGGATGAGGAGGGATAAGGCAGTGCACGGAATATAATGAACAGGCAAGCACAGTTGACATAAAAACCGGGTTCACCCCGCTTTTTAATGAAAGTGATTTATTAAGACCACTTAAAACTATAAATCCGGAATCACAAAAGATGGGAAGACCGGTAATGAATCCCGTTACGGAAATAGCTGCTGCAGAATTCTTTTTGCCTGTTTTACCAAGTACATAATTGGCCATGCTAAGTGTTGCGCCGGTAACATCAAGGGTAACGCCAATGACGGTTCCAAAAATGATGATCAGGCCGATAGAAGCCATGGTATCGCCAAATCCTTTTTTCAGAGCGGGAACGATTTCTGGTAAAGGAAGCACAACTAGTGCCATGAGCAATGAAACCAGGAACAATGATAGGAAGGAATTGAATTTCAACCAGGAAGTGAGAACTATAATCAGTATGATGCCTCCGGCAATCAGCAAGAGGCCTGTGAGAAGGTTCATTATTAAAAATAGTTTCAATAAAGATAATCAGAAAAACGGCAACCTAATCAGCTCATTTGTTCAACCATAGAATGCATGGGTAGAGACAAGGCGGTAGAGGCAAAGGCTAAAAACAAAAAACCAGGCGAGCCTCCCCGCCTGGCCAACAACCTAACCCAATTTTACAACTATAGGGTAATTAATTTACCCATATACAAATCGAGTATCTTCCGTCTGAAAATATATTCATACTTAGCCTGGAGCATATCGGAAGTAGCTTTTATAAGGTTATTCTGTGCCACGTTGAAATCCACCGAATTTACGAGGCCTACTTCCATTTTCTGGCTTGTATATTTAAATGCTTCCTGGTTATAATTCACTGCTTCCACGCTTGCACTGTATTTTTCCTTAGCGGCAAGTGCATCGGCGTGAGCCTGTTGTACTTCCTTGTAGAGTACCATTTTCGCCTGATCGAGCTGCAATTTGAAATCTCTTACCTGGAGTTGACTGTTGCTGATGCTGTTTTTTACCTGAAGACGATTAAAGAGAGGAACCGAGAGTGTCAGGTTTAGCTGTTTGTTATAATAATCTTTCAATTGTTGCCGGGAGGTATACTCCGCTTCGGGATCAGCAGGGTTAATGGCCACCTGTGAATGGAAAGTTCCCATATTGGCTCCAATGCTAAGGGTCGGACTTGCCTGACCCCATGCCATCATCAGCTGTTTCTCTGAACTCTTAAGTGCATATTCAGCACTTTTGATTTGCGGCATCTGTTTGATGGCCAATGCATAGATCTCCTGAACCGTTTCGAGAGGTGCAAGGATTTCCACATCGATATTTGCAGGGATAACAATTTCAAATCCACCTGTTGAATCCAGATCGAGTAGTTGTGTAAGATTGAGATATGCGATTCCTAAATTGTTGGAGGCATTTAGCACATTGGTCTTATCATTGGATTCCTGGGCCTTGATTTGCAGATATTCACCCTGGGCGACATTTCCGACTTCGAGCAGTTTTTTGGTCCGCTCTGCTTGCAGAGATGTTACCTCCAGTTTATTCTGAGCAGCATCAAGAAGTTCCCGTGAAAACAGGATGTCAAGGTATGCAAGGGCAAGCGTCAGTGAAATATCGTTTTTCGATCTCTCCAGATCGGACTGGCTTTTGAGGTAGTCAAACCTGGTTTTCATAATATTATTGACAATCTGAAATCCGCCGAACAAGGTCATATTGCTGCCGATACCAAGACTTCCTGACCAATAATTCTGATCTTTATACTGCGATTCAAAGTAATCATAGGTTTGACCTGAACTGTAACCCTGTGATATTTGACCGTTCAGGTTCGGAAGCGTGTTGAAATAACTTTGGTTATAATTATTCTTGTTATACCTCACGTTTAACTCCTGGCGTTTGATCTGCAGGTTATTTTCCAAAGCGTAATTAATACATTCTTCGAGCGACCAGACTTTCTGAGCCTTTACAGGCAGAAATCCCAGCAAGATCATGGAGCACAAAAACAAACCTTTTTTCATAAAACAGTAGTGAATTAAAATGGTTATTGCGTTACTTTTTTACGGTACAGAACGTGAATATGATCGGCATGGCCGTCCGGATTGAAAATTTGTATCAGTTCCCAGCTTTTATCATAGCTTTCTATAGCATTCTTTAGCTTATAAATCCGGGCGAGTGATTTTTCGAGAGGGTCCGCAAGCGATGCAAATTCCTCTCCGATTTCCCAGGGAAAAGATTCCACTCTGAAACTATATCGAAGCTTTTTCCCTGCAAGGGTAACTTCAACTTCAGCTATTTCCTGCTCCCTGAGATAGGGTATGGGAATACAAATTTCCTTCATGGCTTTATGATATTATAATATATGCCTGATATTTTCCGTCACAATATGTCCGTCGAAAAGCTGAACTATTCTGTGGGCTTTATCAGCATCCGATGGTGAGTGAGTTACCATTATTATGGTTGTTCCTTCATTATTCAATTCTGTCAGCAAACTCATGACTTCTTCACCGTTAGCAGAATCGAGGTTACCGGTGGGCTCATCGGCAAGTATCAGATGAGGTCTGGTAACCACAGCCCTGGCTATAGCCACACGTTGCTGCTGACCTCCCGAAAGCTGCTGCGGAAAATGTTTCCTGCGATGGGTGATCTTCATCCTTTCAAGCACTTCAATGACTTTTTGCTTTCTCTCAGATGGTGAGACTTTCAGATAAAGCAGTGGCAGTTCCACATTCTCGTAAACCGTTAATTCGTCGATAAGGTTGAAACTCTGGAATACAAATCCAATGTTTCCTTTGCGAAGGTTAGTACGCTGTTTTTCCTTATACCTGGCAACTTCCTCGCCATTGAAAAAATACTGTCCCGAAGACGGCGAGTCAAGTAAACCGAGAATATTAAGCAAAGTGGATTTACCACAGCCCGACGGGCCCATAATTGCAACAAATTCTCCTTTGTCAACATTTATGTTCACCTTGTTGAGCGCTGTAGTCTCAACCTCATCGGTTCTAAAAACTTTTACTAAGTCGGTTGTTTTAATCATACAGGGATATATTGATAATTAATATTAATTCTTACTATTCTTCAAAATGAGTTTATCGGCTTCCCCAAAGATCT
>DATAEX010000406.1:0-14545 GCA_036257765.1 Bacteroidales bacterium | reverse complement strand
TATGTGAAGCAATAATTTCTTATTTGAGAAAAAATCCCTTAATGTAATTGATAAGTGGATAATGATCTGTCAAAATAGAAGCCGCCAGGGGGTTGCCGTAGAAAAATAATCCCCCAAAATAATCCATACCTACCCTGATCGCCACAATACAGTAAAAAACCAGTGCTGGCAATGACAATCTATTCAAAAAAGTTAGCCCCTTAATATCAGGATTTGATGAAAGAAATAGGGCAATAGTCGTAAACATAAAAATATTGGATATAGTCATAAATCTTACCCCGGCAGGTATAAGGCCTGCAATATTGGACATTCCATATAGCAATAATGAAAAGCAAAATAGTCTTTCAAGAAAACTATGATTTATTATAGTTTTCTTGTGGAACAAGTACATAAATATCACATATCCGTATATTATCCATTTTATACAAACATCAGAAAATGGTATATACCAGTTTAATGATTGATGCATAAACCTCATTGATTCCGCGTACATAGGATTGAGGTATGAAGTAATTCTAGGTTGAAAGATTTCCGGAAGAAACAATAATGAATTACTCAGCCATTCAAGATCCAATTCTTTAATAAATGAAGAAATAATGAAAAATGTGAAGTATAAGTTAAGCTTGTTCTTCAATAATAAGAAAAGGAGTAAAACCAGAAATGGAAAAATAAATGAGAAGTGCATAAAAACTGATATTGCAGACCACCATATTCGTTTTATATTGCCATCAGTAATAAGAGGTAATGTTCCATAAACAAAAATCTGGGCGGCCGTGTACATTCTAAATCCATTAATATTCCAAATCGGATTAAATAATGCAATAGAAAGGATGTACAAAGAAAGTGCAATTGTGATATTAGATTCTATTTTATTAAATATAAACCAAAGGTTTCTTGAAAAGAAATAACCGAATATTAGTCCGTAAACCAGAAATAAAAAAGATAAATTATTCCATACCCTTGATACCAAAAAGGTTATTAAAGGTTCTAAAATATCCAGATAATTAGTACTGCTTGAGTAAAATGAATTCCATAATTCGGCAAGGCTCAGATCAAAATTAGAATACTCCAGGAATCTTTGCGCATATCTTACCGAGTCAGGTCCTTCTTCAGGGAGGATAAAAATGTATCCGAAAAAAATGCAGAAGAGCCAGAATATATTTTTTGACCATGAATTATGTCTGTATTTTAAAGCAGCGATCGTAATTCCGAAAGGCCATATAAGAAATCCCAGGTAATAAAAGGTTTTTTGATTATTTCTTGAAAGGATCATATTATAACATTATTCGAGATTCAAAAAACTCTCCGCGACTTTATTAATATCATATATGGATATATCAATGACTCTCGCAGTTGAATAATCTCCGGAAAGAAATGCGAGAACTTTAGTTTTATCCAGATTGTCAGATATAATGTTTAGAATCGGTCTGCCTGCAAGAGCGTAATCTATTAGTTTACTGGGAATTGCTTCAGACTGCTGGGAGAATTCAAAAACAGAATCAACATTTACGAGAAAATCAGCTTTACTTAATTCAAAAACAAGGTCTTTGCGATCAATATAATCTCTAAGTTCAATTTTACCATCTAAATATTTTTTATATTTTTTATACCATTCTGGTTGTTTGGTATAATTGATGAAAAGAAAGTCCTCCTTGCAGCCTCCAAGAAATATTAACAGCTGATCCAGGTCTCTTAATCCAGGGATTATGGAACCTGCAAAAATAAATGTAGGTATGCTATTTTTAATTTCTCCTTTAAATGTTTTGACTTCATTGAAATTGAATCCTTGTGGAATAGTTAAGATTTTATCCCTGAATTCCGGGTAGAATTGATGTTTCATATCATCGAAAGGAACTGTGATATAATTACATTTTCTACAAAACAACTTTTCAAGATATTGAAAATAGAACATTTTTTTAAAGGTATCCATCCTGGAGAACATATAAGGATCTCCACAATCTGCAATCCATGTTTTTGCAACTTTTGTATTTTTTTTCCATGCTAAAGCCACTCCCCAATGAATTGGGTGGGGTACAGCAATTGATATTAAAAGATCATAGCCATTATGTGTTTTGAGGAAGTTTCTGACTTTGAACATTAGTTCTATGTCGGGCCATTCAAATAGCATTAGCATTAATCGCCTTAACAATCTTCTTAAGAAAAATTCAATTTTACCACCTTTAAGAATTATAGGTTTGAACCTGCAATAACCAAGAGTCCTTATTTTAATATTATGCTCAAGTTCAAATGCGGAATAGTCTGATTTTGTTAATGGAAAGCAAACTGTCACATCATGTCCCAATAGTGCCAGTTCCTTTGAAAGTTCAGTAGCTCTGAATGCGCGAGGCGTATTTTGAGGGTAAAACACGCCACAAACTATTAATATTCTTCTATTCATTTAAAAGATAAATCTTTGTTCAATCTGATAATATCCATTACTCATATTATTAATAAACAGTTTACATAAAATGGCTCTCATTTATTTATTAATCATAGGCTTAAATATACCTGAGTAACTTATCTCGAAATAACCTGACGATGTAAGCAAAATCAACAAAAAGCATAAGAAGGATAAAATTATCATAATAAAATAGTTTGTTACGTGCAAAAAATTAAAAGCTATTCTTACTATTATAATAGAAAGCATAGAATGAGCACAGATTTTTAGTAGATTACCTAACGGAAAAATTTCAATTAACTTGAGTTTTGTGCGCTTTGATGTGTAAATTATTGCGATAAGAACTAAACTGATTGACTGAATAGTTGAAAAAACAGCCACGGCAACTGGATTATTAAATATTATTACAACTACATATCCCAATAACCAGCTGGAAATCGCAAAAAAGAAATGTAACCTTGCATAAAATCGTGTTTCACCTAAAGCAAGCAATAGAGGAGCAAACACAATTATATTAAAAAAATTGATTGTCAGCCCTATAGTAAAATAAATAAAAGATTCTTCGTACTTATGTGAATACAATAATATAATTGTTTCCTTTCCGAAAAATAGAAAAAAGATTATCAGGGGATAAATTATAAGTGCAGACTTTTGAAGCGTATTTTGCCACAGATTGATTATTTGGATTCCTTCAGATTTATCAAAAATCATTTTTGAGAAAAGCGGCATTAAAACAGCTGATGTTGCACCTGTTACCGTACTGACAAAAGGTAATTGTATAAAACCGTTTGCAAATTCAGCAAATACTTCCGTACTAAAAAATCTACTGATGTAAAACTGATCAGCCGCCTTAATTGCAATCCCCGATAAACTCGCCAAAGCGATAGGCAGACTATACTTAAAAATCTCTTTTGTATTTAAATCTGTTGATTCTGATTCTATGTTTTTAAATGGAATATTTTTAAAATAAAATGCTATAACAAATGCGATTATTGAGATAAAAATCCATCCGTAAATTGCATACAAATATGAGCCACCAAGAATTACAACCGGTAAAACAATGCCGGTCAACATTAATAAATTAATGATTATATTATATAATGCTATAAAAACAGCTTTTTTGTAGCTGGACAGAATACCTTCGATTCCCAGGGTTGGAAGCAACAGAATTGGAATAACTGAAAAATATTTCAACCCTATTGACAATTCCGGGTTACGCAGCAATTTTGCTATAATCCCTGAACAGCAGAATAAGGTAAAGGAGAAACATATTCCTGTTAAGAACAAAACTTTGGATACTTTTTTTACAATGCTTTTCCCCTGAGATAAACTAAAGCGAGGCAAAAAGTAAGTAAAAACACGAGGTAATCCGGCAGCAAAAATTACTAATAGCGTATTATAAACATAAAGAATTTGCCTGTATGTGCCATATTCCGTTTTATCAAAAAACCTGGACAATATAGCTGCGCTAGCAATACTTAATCCCACTGAGCTAAAACCTCCCAGGGCAATCCACACTACTTGAACTGTATTGGTCTTACTCTGAAAAACATTAACCAATTTCAACGGCTTTCTAATTTTAAGGTTAATACTATAAATGTAATGACCATCAATATCAGTTTTATAATACTTACTTTATTGAATCTTTATATCTGTATCTATAACCGTAAGAATATGCATATTTATATGAGAGGCTTCTGATATCCATATCATTTACAAGCAGACTCAGACCATGTACATCGTTAGATTTTACATCATTTAGAGTGTTTTCAAGTATGGTACGAATGGTTTTTCCATGCCTGACTATCATAATGATCGCATCAGCCAAATCAGTTATAGCGTAACTGTCTGCTACAGTTCCAATAGGAGCACTGTCGATAATTATATAATCGAATTGTTTCTTAAGGTTTAAAATCAAATCTTTTATTTCTTCGGAGGAAGCCAGTTCAGCAGGGTTTGGTGGAATCGGACCGCCAGTGATCAGGAATAAGTTTGGGAACTCTGTAGTCTGTATAATATCTTTCAAAGAATCTTTACGAATCAGGTAGGTTGATACTCCTTTATCATTATGCAAATTGAAATCACGATATATTTTAGGTTTACGAAGATCGAAACCCACCAATACCGTTTTTTTTCCTTTTAAACTGTATACTGAAGCAAGGTTAATTGCTGTAAATGTTTTTCCTTCGCCAGGCATGGCTGATGTAACAAGAATTACAGGTGACCGGACGTCTTTTGTGAAAAATTGTATACGGGTTCTCAAATTGCGGAAGGCCTCAGAGATGATTGAATCAGGTTCTTTAAGTACCACGATTTGTGTTTCACTATGGTTGTGCGGTATATGACCAGCAATGGGCAGATTGGTCAGGTGTTTTAGTTCTTCTTCCGTTTTGATCTTATTATTAAATAAATCAATCAGAAGTAATACACCAATCGGTGTACCTAAACCCATTAGTAAAGCAATTATATAAATCCGATCCTTTTTAGGTGAAACAGGGTTTCTTTCAGTTCTTGCCTTGTCTACCAACTCATTATCCGGTGTGTTGGAAGCTTTCTGAATCTGTGCTTCAGCCCTTTTTTGAAGCAAAAAAGTATACATAACATCATTCAGCTTGAATTCTCTTTCAATCCCTAATAACTTTCTTTCAGTAACTGGAAGTCCTGATGCCTGGACATTTAGAGTCCGGATCTGCTCCATGTTTTCCATTTTGGCCATGTTGTTTGCCTGTATAATGTTTTTAAGTGATTCCTGAAGGCTTTTGCGGGTTGTATTTATCTTCTGACGTATCTGATTTTGGAATGGATTTTTTATTCCGAGTCCTCCGCTATAGAAGTCACTATGCAGTTGAGCCAGTTCACCCACTAATTGTGACAGCAGCGGATCAGATATTCCCATCGTTGACGGGGCAATTGGGGTTTCCTGTGTATTAGAATCGGAAAGGTAGCGATTCAGATAATCGAAATAATTTGATTCAAGCATTAGTTTTGCCTTATCATCTTCCAGCTTTACTGCTTGTTCGATGACCTTGTTCCCTTGTATTGATATATCCATGACTCGATGCTTTGAACGGAATTCCTCGAGCCGGTTTTCAGTTATCATAAGGGAATCTGAAATGCCGATCAATTGTAAATCAATAAATTCAATGATTCGACTGGCTTCCTGATTTTTACGGTTCAGATTGC
Organism: Bacteroidales bacterium; assembly: GCA_036257765.1. Lineage (GTDB taxonomy): Bacteria > Bacteroidota > Bacteroidia > Bacteroidales > UBA10428 > UBA5072. The sequence goes on along the minus strand of DATAEX010000406.1, from coordinate 8,964 downwards.
TTTCGAAAAATTTTTCAGTGAGCTTATTTAAGAAGTCCCTGTCTTTTTCTTTATCCGGCCCTTCCAAAGTCAATTGCACTATAGTTCCTTCTTTGGATGCGGTCTTGATCTTTAATCTGTTTCTGTAATTTTCAGTAAGGTTATCAATACTAAAAAATCTAAAAGAAACAGGACCATTTTCAAGCAAATTCCAGCTTTCCTGATCCGGAATTATTGTAAAAGAATTACCATCAAATGAAATTTTTTGTCCGAATGAAATAATTGTATCGATATCTTTTCCTTCAGTTGATAAATGGAAATTATCTCCTTCCTTAAGAGTTATAATATATTCATTGTTAACATAATGGACGATTGAATCAGGTAGCACAACTATCGGGTTATTCGGATAGCAATTTGAAGACCTGATTCTTCCTTTAAAATGATAATCTATTCCAAATGGTAATTCCTTTAAAGCATTTTCAACCAAAGTATAAGATCCCAGAATGATTAATTGATTATCAAGGTTTTTATTTCCCGGCTGGAGTCCTATTCCCTCAAGAATCTGAGCTGTGCCGTTGGAAACATTATTATCTCCTTCTTCAATGAGAATTGTGGCTGTGGTACGATATACGGGTTTTGTATATCGAAGATAAAGATACCCGCCTACTAAGGCCAAAGTGAGAGAGACGATGAACCAGTACCAATGGCCGAACATCAGGAAAAATATATGCCGGATATCAAAATCTTTTTGAGGAGGGTTCATTTTTTGTGATATATCAGTATTCATATCTGTGATAGTTGTTGTTTTTGTTTTATTGGCCTTCGATTGAGCGTTTTTTGATTGTATTTATTATTTTATATAATTGGCAATTAAAATTGCTGTTGTAACGGTCGACAATATTATACTGAACGGGAAAGTGTTCATTTTGAAGAATTTTCCCTTCATTGGCCGGGCATAAATGACATCGTTGGGCATTACGTAGAAGAATTCCGAGCTGATGATATTGCGTTTTGTCAGGTCGAACTCTTTTATAAAAGTCCCTCCGGAAGTCTGACGGACTATCTGCACCTGGTACCGGTCGCTGTAATCGCCCAAATCGCCTGCCATGGCCAGCGCCTGGAAAATATTAAGCTGATCCTTATAAATCGCGTATCTGCCGGGCTTATTTACATCACCCAATATACTGATATAATTATTGACGAGGCGAACGGTCACATCATAATCAGTAATATAATCAGCAAGTGATCTTTCTATCAGTTCTTTTATTTCCGGCAATGTTTTTCCTGAAACCTGAATGTGTCCGACGTACGGAATATCAATCGTTCCATCTGGCATAACAGGATATGAGATCAACTCGGTTGATTGTTCGGTTGTGGTGAACATAGTTGTAGCCACGGGCATAGTATTAAACATGGCCGCCCATTTTGGGTCCGGTGTGATCACTCTGATGAAGAGGTTGTCCGAGGGTAATATTTTATAAAGTGCAGGTTTTGGATGCATTGTATCAGCCATTGATATCGTTTCATCTACCGGTGGCTGTAGATAGGTTGTTTTACGCGCGGTAACGCATGATTGAAGCAAGGAAGCAAGCAAGAGATAGAGAAATAGGTTTTTCATTAATGTTATGTTTAATGGATCATAGACGGGGCTGGGTGTATTAATTCGGTGTTTTATAAGATTAAAATCATGGCTTAAAACACAAGCCGATCTTCAAGTTAACAAAGCTATCCCTCCGGTATGAAGCCGATTGTATGAGCAAACCTGCTCCCATGCTCAACCCGACATTTTCTGAAACTGAATACCGGATTCCTGCACCGGGATTGATAAAAAGCCTTGATTCGCGGTTGAAATCATTAAAGTGTATCAGACCTCCTCCCGTGGCAAATACAAAAGGTGTCCATGTATTTTCGCTCCAGATAAACCGAAAATCAAGAAATAAAGGCATCAATGTCCCTTCATTATAAAAAAATACTCCGGTTCCGATTCCACCCTGTATCTTCTTTGTGACCATACTATTTTTCAGGCTGATCTGGTAACCGCTTATATTGGTCAAACCTAGGAAGTACTTGCCATAGGGAACATTATTTACGGAGATCCCCAGCGATGGCTGTATTTCAGTTGTATTGACGTAACCTGAATTTGGATTGAAGGTTACGGAATTTGCCCGTTGATTGCCTTTCTGACTTAATGCCGTAAATGAAAAAAAAATAAATACGACTAAATAGATTACCTTTCTCATTTTGGAAGTGGTTTAGGGGTTTAATGCGGTGTTAAATGAGCGAGTCAATGTGAAAACAATAGTTAAATATGCAAAAAAAAGCGCTATAAATCAAATGGTTTGTAATGATATAGAAGGCTGGGAGACGGTAGTTTATTATAAAGCGAAACCCCTGATCAGGCAGGGGTTTCTGCTTTATACTAGAAAAGAATGAATTAATGTTTAATAATACGTTGAATCATTACTTTTTCTTTGTTGCTTACTTTTAAGAGGTACATCCCCTTTGTCAATTCAGGACTCAAAAGGTTGTCGGTATTTGCCGGTACGGTTGTTCTTAAATAGACTGTGCTACCGGTCAGGCTGATGACCTCTATATTAAACATTTCATCCTGAGGTGAATCAATCCTTATAGTGAAATGATCAGTGAATGGATTCGGAAATACATTCAAATTGAGCATTTTCTGATCAGTTTCATCTTTAAAAGTTGCTTTCAGCGTACCGGTGCCTGCGTTCATAAGATTTAAAACAGGAGTGCCATAGACTCTGAAATCACTGATATGGACATTCTGATTCGCTGAATTAAGGGTCACATTAACTTTCAGGTATCTGGCTGTAACACCGTTTACATTGTAACCGTCTCCTGCATCCGTGGCCACGTTAGTATTATTCTTCGCAGCAATCTCAGTATAGGTAACATCATCCATACTTGAGAAAATAGTATACTGATAGTAACGTATACCATCAACCCAATTTCGTATTACAATGGAGGAAAGATCATAAACATCACCCAGATCTACTTTCCACCATTGCGGATAGCCTATGCCGTTCCAGTAACTATTATTGGTGCCATCGGTATCATTGGCCCGCGATGCGTTATATCCCGATGAAATTGTGGCCGGTTTATTTAAGGCGATATTATTTGACAAAGGTGCAAACGTTGCTGAAATGGTATGATCAGCTGTGACAGAATTAAAGGTAAAACTTGATACTGCACCTTGGGATACGCCATCTACAACTAAATCAGATAACTGGTATCCGGGATTTGAGGTAACATTAAAGGTCTGATTCGTCATTGCGGATACCCATACTTCACCGGATGGACTGATACTGCCTCCGCTACCTGCCGTGCTTGTAATCTTATACAAACTCGAATTAAGTGTCCCGTAAACCCTGAAATCGGAGATTTGAACGTTCTGGTTGGCCGAATTAAGAGTCACATTAACTCTTAAATATCTTGCTGTGACACCACCAACACTATAATTATCGCCTGCATCCTTAGCTATATTCGTATTAGTCTTTGATGCAATTTCAGTATAACTAACATCGTCCATACTTGCAGAAATTGTATACTGATAATAACGGATCCCATCAACCCAATTACGAATTACGACAGAAGACAGGTCATAAACATCTCCCAGATCTACTTTCCACCATTGCGGATAGCCAATGGCATTCCAGTAACTGTTATTGCTGCCATCCCCATCATTAGCCTTAAATATGTTGTATCCTGATGAACTTGTAGACGGTTTGCCTAAGGCAATATTCACCGATACAGTGTTAAAAGTCGCGGAAATAGTATGATCGCTTGTTACTACAGTAAATGTATAACTTGATTGGGGCCCTAAATCCACTCCATCTATGTTTAAGTTTGTTATCTGGTATCCGGGATCAGGAGTAATGTTAAAGGCTTTATTCCCCAGATTGGGTACCCATACTTCACCGGATGGACTGATACTTCCGCCGACACCTGCTGTGCTTGTAATTTTATGCAGACTCGTATTGAGAGTGCCATATACCCTGAAATCGCTTATATGCACATTTTGATTAGCTGAATTTAGGGTTACGTTGACTTTGAGGTATCGGGCTGCAACACCGCTTAGGTTATAACCATCACCTGCATTCGTAGCTATATTAGTATTATTTTTTGAAGCAATCTCGGTGTAGGTTATATCATCCAGACTTGCTGAAATTGTATACTGATAGTATCGGATTCCATCGACCCAATTGCGTAATACAATGGAAGACAAATCATATATATCTCCAAGGTCTACTTTCCACCATTGCGGATAGCCAATGGCATTCCAGTAACTATTATTTGTGCCATCTGCATCATTAGCTTTGGATGCGTTCTGTCCGGAAGAATTTGTAGCCGGTTTACCTAAAGCTATGTTATTTGTCAATGCGGTAAACGTTGCTGATATGGTATGTTCAGCTATGACAGAATTAAATGTATAACTTGAAACTGCACCCTGAGAAACACCATCTACAACAACATCAGTCAGCTGGTATCCGGGATTAGGAGCAATATTAAAGGTCTGGTTGGTCATTGCAGTCACCCATACCTGACCTGAAGGACTGATACTTCCTCCGGGACCTGCCGTGCTCGTGATCTTACGCAAACTCGTATTCACAGTTCCATAAACCCTGAAATCACTTATGTGTACATTCTGATTGGCTGAATTACGAGTCATGTTGACTTTTAAATATCTTGCTGCAACACCATTGATGGTATAAGTATCTCCCTCATCTGTAGCTAAATCTGTATTGGTCTTGGAAGCAATTTCAGTATAAGTGACATCATCCAGACTTGCAGAAATAGTGTATTGATAATAGCGTAAACCATCAACCCAATTACGGATTACAACAGAAGACAGGTCATACACTTTCCCAAGATCTACTTTCCACCATTGTGGATAGCCTATGGCATTCCAGTAACTATTATTGCTGCCATCCGGATCATTCGCCTTAGAAGTATTAGTACCTGATGAACTTGAGGATGGTTTATTTAAAGCAAGATTAGGTGGCATGTACACCAGTTCATATGCACCAATAGTTGGAAAGGTTGCATTTCTGCCGGACCCTGTAATGTCTGTAGTAATAGAACCTAATGGAACTGCTGAACCCATTAAAGGCGACACCGCCAGTGGTAAAAGATTGTCCGCTGATGTAAAAAGTGGATCGGCATTCAGTGAATTTGCATCTTTGCCGCTAATGCTTTGCCAAGCAGCCAGTGTTGGGTAATCAGCACCGGCTGAATAACCCGGTTGTCCTCCGATATTGAACAGAACACTGCTGGTACCATTTGCAAAGAACAGGTTATTATCTGATACGAAGTTTGTAAGATTAAATGCTACAAGTCCATAGTTTTTGTAATATTGACTTACAGCAACTCCAGATCTTGCATTAAATACGGCGTTATTTTTGAAATTAACCGGTCCTCCTATCCGATAAACACCTGCCGAGTTGCCCGTGGTTATACCGGTCCCTCCAATGTAGATTGAATTATAATATACATTACTGGTTCCGGCACCGGCCAGGAATAATCCAAATAATTGATATGCAGCTGTATTGACGGTAGTTGCATCGAGATATATGAGATTATTATATATATTCAGGACGTCCGTCGCCAGTCCAAAACGGTAGTATATTCCTGCAGTGTAGACTCCAAGTCCTGTCCCGGATCGCAGATCATGAATCTTATTATTGAATATGTTTGTCGTTCCTGCTTCATTGTAGATATAGATTCCTGTGGAATAATTTCCGGCACTGGTCTGGTAGATATCGTTATTGGAAATGGTAAAATTCCGGTATCCGCGGTCGATGTGAATTCCGTATTGACCAAAATTTGTGATGATGTTATGATCGATCACGTTATTTAATCCGGTAACTGAAACCCATGAACCGAAATAAATCATACCATTCACTGTACAATACGAAATGGTATTGTTGCTGCAGTTAACCGGGAAAGTACCGGAGGCATCCATAAATGAAAAACCGGCAAAGGTAGTTCTTGTGAAGGTATTGTTGGATGCACCAAAGCTAATTGCCGGAGAACCCATAGTAAGTGAATTGATACCATCGTTTAAACCGTCAATGGTCAATCCCTTCACGCCGACAAGTCTTAATGAGCCTGCGACCGTTCTGATCCCTTCAGGAATGATCTTCATCGTAAACGGGCCTCCTGCGGCATTAGTCCACGCATTCAAAGGAACTGTTCCGGTTTCCGAGGGCAGGTCTGAGATGATCTTTACAATGAGGTTCCCGGTTAGTTGTCCGGCATTGATTGCTTCAAATAATCCTCCTGACAGAGAAAGTGACGCGAAATTGCCTCCCGTCCCGATTCTTACCGTATCGGAAAACGATGTGCCGAGAATATAAGATGCAGGAGTAGGAGGAGTAGTGATGGTATTCACATCGGTAGCAACAACACCCGTCGGGTTTGATATGATATTGGGATTGCCCAGGGTTGTCGACTGATCCTGTGCTATCACAAAATAGTTGATCACGTCCCCTTCTGCAACACCGCCCGGGATAATGGAATGGTCAACGGTAAAATTCCATATACCGCTTGCACCTGTTCCGGAGGTCAGGACCCCTTCTGTGGAAACATAGGATGCATCGGAACTTTTCTTAAAGTAAATTCGTGGAACCAGGCTTCCTGTAGTAGGAACTCCTGTTTTGGCATCAGCTATGGTTTTGGTAAGTATCCGGTTTCCGGTACCAAATGTGTTGGGAATTGTCTGTGCTGAAATAGTCGGGGCGGTGCGATCAGGTATGAAATTGTATCGCGTGTAAACACCCGGTGATATGGTTATGTTGTTATTGGCAACACCATATGCGCAAGTTGCTGCAGCCGCGCTGGTAGGCGTAACGCTGGCAAAATCATTGGTTGCGGCTCCTATACCAACTGAATACATGTTGGTATTAGCAGGTACTGCAGGTGTCCCATAAGTAAAGGTTATGGTTCCCGGACCCTCCGAAAGCTGAACTTGTATCAGTGAGTTAGCGGTACCCCCCGCATTCTTCGGAACGGTCACGTTCCAGTTAACATATAGAATACGGTTGGGTGCAGTTCCTGAAACCTGGTAAACCACACTGCCGTTTGTTCCGGTTGCAAGATCGTCCCAGTATGGGGCGATTTTAGGCATCGTTGTGGCAGATGCCAGGTTATTGGCAAAATCCGTGCCGGAGATCTGGGTGCTTCCTAAAGTCATAAGTCCGTTCTCACTAACGGAAAACTGGGTATAGGGTGTACCGGCAAACCAGAAAGTAAATCCGATATCGGTGACCGGCGAAGCGACATTATCGGAATTCGCCCCGATTAACGTTACAGGGCTGGTCAGTGCTGTGGGTGAAAAACCGTTACGGCTGAATGTGTAGGTAGTGGCGTTTATATTCACCTGAGCGACCACAGATACGCTCAGGAATGGCAATAGTGCCAAGAGCAGGATGAATTTTCTCCATATAAATTTTTTTTGTTTCAAAAGAGTCAATGGTTTTTTCATAAATCTGGTTTGATTTAATTGTTACTAATACTTATATAGTTATTTATAATCAGTTATGTGCGGTATTTGGAATTGACCTTGAAATTATTTAGTATACAGTACATTGCCATTAAGACTGCATTAGTAAATAATTAAGAATGGATTAAGATTTATAGTTTTGATGGCCTTCGGCGTTTTTCGCAGATCAACCCCTGATATTTACCCAGTGTTGGAAGCAGTGTCAGATCAGAACATTTTACCTATATTAGCCCTCCTATCATATTAAATGACTACTAAGGAGCGGTACAAACACATTCTCTCCTGGTTCCGGGAACATATGCCTGTTGCGGAAACTGAGCTGCATTACGAAGATCCTTTCGGACTGATTGTCTCTGTGATTCTCTCAGCCCAATGTACTGACAAGCGTGTGAATATGATCACACCGGCCCTCATGAAGCGTTTCCCCACGCCGGAAGCCATGTCAAAGGCTACACAGGAAGAAATATTCCAATACATTAAATCCTGTTCCTACCCCAATAGCAAAGCCAGGCACCTGCTAGAGATGTCGAAAATGGTAGTTGCTGATTTCAATGGCAAAATACCTGAAACTATAGAGCAGCTTATGGAACTTCCCGGTGTGGGTCGCAAAACCGCCAACGTGGTAACGATGGTAGCATTCGGTCATCCTGCCATGCCCGTAGATACGCATGTTTTCAGGGTAGCTGAAAGGCTGGGACTCACCACCGGGTCCAAAAATCCTTCACAAACCGAAAAGCAATTATTAAAATATGTGCCTGAGGAAGCACTGGGGATTGCCCATCATTGGCTCATCCTGCATGGCAGATATATCTGTATCGCCCGCAAGCCGAAGTGCCCGGAGTGCGGACTGAAGGAGTGGTGCAGATATTATTTGACAACAGGTTATAAGCTACCACCTTTTTAAGGGAGAGAATACGGGGTGGGGTGGCCAGCGGGGCGGTGGGGTGAGGTGTTGATATCTCGTTAACAGCTTTCCACAAAAAAATATCCAAAACAGTAACTTTGATTTCAAATCATCGTTAAACGAAGCTGAATAGTCAATCTTTTGATTGGAATTTGAACTATGAAAATATATTGTAATTTACAGGAACAATTGATTCTTAATTACTTAAGAATACAACCCAAAAATTTTTAACCCATGCAACATAACCGTTTCACTATTCAACTGATCAGCATCGTTTTATTCGCTGGCATATTTTTGCTCGCTGACTCATGTAAATCCAAAAAAGACGAAGGAAGGGATGTGGGTATTGCAGATTTCCTCACAGAAGAAGATATTTTCGATGATATCGATAAAGCCAAGAAGATTTTTTATTCGCTTCCTTCACCCCTCGAAACTGCCATGCTCCTTAAATCAGCCGGAGTTTCCTATAATGAAGGTATACTGAACGGTCTCGATAATGTGGATAAATATTCCACTAACCGCAGTAAAGCACTGAATCTTGGAATATATACAACCGACC
>DATAEX010000367.1:0-5648 GCA_036257765.1 Bacteroidales bacterium | reverse complement strand
GGTCGGTATTAAAGAGCAACTTGTGTTCCACCAGGAAAGCCCACATCGATTTCTCATTTTTTTCAAGATATTCCAGTTCATCCGAACTGAAACCGAGATTTAAGGTATCCGGTTGTCCCGGCAACATAACCTTTGTAAAATAGAGGGTTCTGCCCTGGTAAATCATATTTGCAATCAGGCTGTTCACCGAGTCATTAAACGGAAACTCGGTTTCTGCCCAAAAGTTCATACAGTCGGATGGAATTTTTTCGGGATGCATATTCGGGGTCAGATATTCATATATGCCTGCCTCCCTGTATAAAGGTTCACTGGTTCCGAGGTACCGGTCGAGCCCGATAGCAAGCAAGCTATCGTCGGTAATAGCTGATTTGCTGAATCCGGAAATAAATGTATAAATATGAGGCACCGGCATACCGGGGAAATAATGAACATAATTGCTGAAAGCCCGGTTAAGCCCGGCAGTTAAATCATCCAGATCAGGAAAAACTTCCATTGTTCGTTTATATAACATGTAGGTGTTGCGATCGGAAACAAAGTCTTTAAAGCGCTCCCTGAATCCGGAATCGCTACGATCACCCAATCCTGTTACCTGGCAGAAATGATTAAAAAATTCACCGTAGCTTTTTTCCCATTGATTTATGTATCCGCCGATCAGCGAAGGATCAATGCTGAAAAGTTCCTTTTCAAATCGGTCAATCCTGATATCGGTTGTAATTCCTGATTGTGCAGAATGCCTGTCTTTTCTGCACGAAATTATTGCAAGAAAAGAAAAGGCTATGCATATGGATAATTCTTTCATAATTTCAAAAATAGATGCAATTCGTTGAATTGCAAAATCATTTTGCCCGCAGTATTATAATAATTAAAAGGAATTGTTTTTCTACCAAATATTACTTTTTAAATTTGTTTCATTGTTAACCAAATAAATGCATCGTGAAAAAAGTAAGTTTAGTACTAATAGTCCTGCTGAATATTTTATTTTTATCGGGTCAGGAAGGCCTTCGTTTAGGAGTAAATCTCGATCCTTTGGCATCGTGGCTGACGCCGAAGACCAATCTTATTGATAAGGAAGGAACCCGCCCGGGTATTAGCGGCGGGCTGATAGTTGAGTACTATTTTCATCCGAATTACGGCATAGTAACAGGATTGAATATAGGTTCTCAGGGAGGCAGCGTAATTTATCGAGAAGCGGTAAACATCAAAACCGGGGATAACGAATCGGTTAATCTTGAAGCAGGATCCGGAGTTGTGTATACCCTGAGCTATATAACTCTGCCAATTGGTCTTAAACTAAAAACAAACGAAATAGGATACCTGACATATTTTGCACAGCTTGGATTCAATCAACAGATCAATATCGGGTCAAGAGCTTCGTCAACAGGGAATGAACTGAATAAGGACAATGTACCCAAAGAATCGAATCTGTTAAATATGTCATATTATTTTGGAGGTGGGGCTGAATATAATATCGGAGGCCAAACATCGATTATTGCCGGCCTGTTCTTTAACAATGGTTTTGCTGATGTTCTCTCAAATAATGATCATAAAGCTGTTCTAAATTATCTGACAATAAGGGTCGGTGTACTATTTTAAATGAATATATGAAAATCGCCCTTGCCCAGCTGAATTACACGATTGGAGCATTTGATGAAAATGTTGAAAAGATAATCCGCGCTATTCGCCGGGCACGACAGGAAAAAGCTGTTCTTATAGTATTTTCAGAACTTGCCATATGCGGATACCCCCCGCATGATCTACTCGAATACAAGCATTTTATCGATGAATGCATTTCGCGTCTGAACCTGGTGGCTTCCGAATGTCATGGAATTGCAGCCATAATAGGAGGACCATCGATAAATCCGAATCCGGTTGGAAAGAACCTTTTTAATTCGGCATATTTTATGGCAAATGGTTCTGTTCAGCAGATAATTAATAAAACTCTGCTCCCAACATATGACATTTTTGATGAGTACAGGTATTTTGAACAGAATACGGAATTCCGTCTTATCAAATACAAAGGTTTTAACATAGGCGTATCGATATGTGAAGATCTGTGGTACAAACAGCCTATTCTTACAGGCTACGGTAAGGACAGACTTTATTCTGTATGTCCGATGGATCAGATAGTTGCTTTATGTCCCGATTTTGTCGTTAACATTTCTGCATCTCCTTTTTCTCATATGCAGGGTGAAATTAAGTCGGGCATACTAACAGAAAACTCATCACGATACAGGGTCCCGATATATTATGTAAACCAGGTAGGTGCTCATACCGACCTGATTTTCGATGGAGGTTCAATGGTAGTAAATCCTTCCGGCATTGTTTTCAGAATGAAGCAATTTGAGGAAGATTTTCATGTTATTGATACTACTGAAGCCGGAAAAACTGCGCCCCCGCTACAGCGATCTGAAAATGTGATATCTCTGATTCACGATGCACTGGTCATGGGGATCACGGATTACTTTTCAAAATCAGGAATTAAATCAGCCATTGTTGGACTTTCAGGAGGAATTGATTCGGCCGTTACATTGGCATTAGCTGTTCGTGCTCTTGGTGCATCAAATGTAAGGGCAGTGTTGATGCCATCGCAATATTCATCTGAGCATTCGATAACCGATGCATTGACAATATGTCGAAATCTGAGCGTCAGGTACGATGTTATTGACATACGTGATATTTTCGATGAATATGAAATGGGCTTGAAGCCTGTTTTCAAGGGCGTAACGTGGGATATTACTGAAGAGAATATCCAGGCACGTATCAGGGGAAACCTGTTAATGGCTTTGTCAAATAAATTTGGCAACATGGTTCTAAATACATCGAATAAAAGCGAAGCAGCCGTGGGTTATGGAACTCTTTATGGTGATATGAACGGTGGTATATCAGTTCTTGGCGATGTTTACAAAACCGATGTTTATAGTCTTGCCGCGTTTATTAACCAGGATCGTGAAATCATTCCGCAGCATACGATTATCAAACCTCCTTCAGCAGAATTAAGACCGAATCAGAAGGATTCTGATTCATTACCGGAATACAATATACTCGATCCGGTTCTTTTTAATTATATCGAATTGAAAAAATCGGTAACGGATATAATTAGCCTGGGTTATGAACCTGAAGTGGTCAGGAAGGTGGTAAAGCTGGTAAATCTGAACGAATATAAGCGTTACCAGACACCGCCTGTACTTCGTATTTCAACCAAGGCTTTTGGAGCCGGCAGGAAGATGCCCATCGTGGGTAAGTTCTAGCAACTGTTCCTGATTAAACCTGATATAATTATTATCCAGTAACCACTGCAGCACACTGATTAGTTTATAGCGTTGCCATGTTGTTCCTTCTAATAATTTTTCCAATTCATAGGGCTCTGCAATAAGATTTTTCAATATCTCATCCCTGATTAGCCTGAATTCGTCGTTTGTTAATGGTTCATCCTTTTTACTCCGGCATATATCACATTCTCCGCATGGTGGAGAATTTTTTTCTCCAAAATATTCAAGGAGGGCCTGGCTTCTGCATTTTTCTGATGACAATGAATACAGCAGTATGGAATTTGCCCTCTCGGTATAGCGTATCTTTCGTGTCTGATAATTTTCTTTGGATATGTATATCGATTTTTCATCCAGACGCTCTTCGAAAAATATTACCATCGGTGAGCGCTTTTGAGGCAGATAGCTTATTACTCCGAGAGAAACAAGTTTGCTCAGATATTGCCTTACAATCGACTGATCAACATTAGCACGTTTTGCCAGAAGTGTTTCATCGATAGCTGTATATTCAGTGAATACTCCTGTATAAGATCTGAGAAGCAGTTTAATGAAAGAATCAAATTTCGAATTGGATACCTGGAATTTATAAAGGTCATCACGGCTGAGGATAAATTTTATCCTTGAGGGATTATTTATTTCTTCAGTAAGCTCAATATATCCTTCGAGCTCAAGTATTTTAAGGCTGCTGAAAGAGGTAAAAACAGAGAACCTGAACGTTCTTGCAAAATCGTTGATGTCAAAATCAAATGTCATCCCTTTGCCCCCGCCGATCGGTATCTGAAGATAATTGCAAAGTGCAGAATAGGTATTTTTTATTGTAGTTATATCCGGAAAATTTATAAGAATACGCTGGTTTACAGAGGTCACATCTGACGGTGATGAAAGTAAGATCGCAAATGATTTTGTACCATCTCTGCCTGCCCGCCCCGCTTCCTGGAAATAGGCTTCAGGCGAATCGGGCAGATCGGCATGGATCACAAAACGAACATCAGCTTTATCAATGCCCATGCCAAAGGCATTGGTTGCGACAATGACCCTTACTTTTCCTATCGTCCAGTTTTGCTGCACTGTGGTTCTAATCTGATGTTCGAGTCCCGCATTGTAATAAGCGGCCGATATGCCCTCCTGGGTCAGAATCCGTGAAATTTCAATGCTTTTGCGTCTGCTTCTCACATAAACAATCCCACTGCCTTTCAATTTTCTCACCATCTCAATGACATCGCGGTCTTTGTTTTCAGAATACTTAACGGCATAAATCAGGTTTTCACGACGGAAACTGGTTTTCAAAAGATTTTTGGCACGGAATTTAAGTTTTTGCTGTATGTCATCAATTACTTCTGACGTAGCTGTGGCAGTAACGGCAAGAACCGGCACATCCGGATGAATTTGCCTGAGTTCTGCAATTTTCATATAAGAAGGCCTGAAATCATATCCCCATTGCGAGATGCAATGAGCTTCATCAACAGTGATGAGATTAACCTGCATTTCCTGGAAACGTACCCTGAATAATTCGGAAGATAATCGTTCCGGTGAGACGTAAAGGAACTTATAACCCCCGTAAAGGCAGTTGTTAAATGCAATGTCAATTTCGTCGCGTGTGCAACCAGAGTGTATTGCAGTCGCCCTTATTTGCAGTTTCTTAAGGTTTTCAACCTGGTCCTTCATCAGTGAAATAAGCGGCGTAACTACCAGGCATAAACCGGGCAAAGTCATTGCCGGTACCTGAAATGTCAGTGATTTTCCGCCCCCTGTGGGCATCAGGGCAAGAGTATCCTTTCCTGCAAGGACCGACAGAATGATTTCTTCCTGCAGGGGCCTGAATGAACTGTATCCCCAGTATTTCCTGAGGGTCGTCTGGTAATCATTTATCATAGGCCAATTGCATCAGATATCACTGAAAACGATGCAGTATGGAAGGTTTGGCTTAAAATATATTTTCATTCAATATTACTTCTTTTTTTGTAATTTCGCACAATTTATAACAACCCATCATGAAGAATCTCACCGATAAGATAGTATCCGAAGCACTTACGTTTGATGATGTACTACTTGTGCCCGCTTTTTCTAAGGTGCTGCCGCGTGAAGTCGATATAACAACTCTGCTTACCCGGAATATAAAACTGAATACACCGATTGTTTCTGCGGCAATGGATACTGTTACGGAAGCTGTACTTGCTATCGCAATCGCGAGGGAAGGGGGAATCGGAGTGGTGCATAAAAATATGAGCATTGCAGATCAGGCTAAACATGTGAAAACAGTTAAACGCGCCGAAAACGGAATGATCTACGATCCGATAACCATAAAACCCGAAGCCACTGTCGGCGATGCTCTGAATCAAATGAAGGAGTACAAAATAGGTGGAATACCCGTAGTTGACGGAC
>DATAEX010000351.1:0-7113 GCA_036257765.1 Bacteroidales bacterium | reverse complement strand
GTAAGGCGTTTAAAGAAAAATGACAAAAAGGCCTTTGAACTTATATTTAATAAATATAAGGAAAAACTTTATTATTATTCCCTAAGCTATCTTCAGTCTGCTGCTGAAGCAGAAGAAATCATTCAGAGCACTTTTGTATCTCTTTGGGAAAATCGCGAATTGCTGAATGAAGAATATTGTCTGAAAAACTTTCTTTACAAGATCACGGTTAATCACGTATACAATCACCTTAAACACAGGCTGGTCATGCAAAAATATGCGGATCAGGTTAATCTTAAATCAGCCGAAGACAACAATTCAGAAGAAAGCATTCTTGTAAATGACCTGCAGCACCACATTGATTCTCTGATAGAAGAACTGCCCCGACAGCAGCAGGTAATTTATAAATTAAGCAGGCATAACGGCCTTTCTAATGCTGAAATTGCAAGCAATTTGGGCATATCTATCCGTTCTGTTGAAAACCAGATTTACAGAGCCCTAAAATTCATACGGGGAAAATTAAGACAGGAATCAATCATTAATGAGTAGTTTGTATTTATGAGTTGTATTAATATAGATAACCATATTAATATATCGTAATGCATTATTCAGAATTAAAGTTACTTCTTGTAAGATACAGGGAAAACCGTTGTTCATCTGAGGAGATTAAAAAGCTGCAGGCCTATTTTTCTGACAAATGGAACGAATCCCAAATCAAGGATAGTCTGTTGGAAAACCTTGAGAATTTCAAATTTGAAAAAAATGAAGTAACTGACATTGTTTCTAATGACCTTTTTAAATCCATAACATTTAGGATCAGTGATATAGCTAAATCATCGGGGATTGAAGATGAGCCGGCATCTGTTAAAGAACGTTTTATATACAGAATACTTAAAATTGCAGCCGTTCTTATCCCGGTATTTTTGTTAGGAGGAATTCTTTCTTATATCCTTTTCAATAAGGTCCCTGAAAAAGGGCTTGTCACCTTCAATGAAATAAAAGCTCCTTATGGCGCCAGATCGGAAATTCTGCTGCCTGACGGTACATCGGTTTGGTTGAATGCCGGCAGTAAGATAAAGTATATGAGCGTTTTCAATATAGAAAACCGGGAGGTTTACCTCGAAGGGGAGGCATATTTCAAAGTAGCCAAAAACAAATCGATCCCTTTTAATGTCCGGACCGGAGATTTGAATATTCAAGCAATAGGAACTGAATTTAATGTGAAATCATACGCAGATGAGGGGATCATTGAAACCACTTTGGTAGAGGGTAAAATTTCCATAAGACAAACTATTGACAGGCAAACCTCGGATCTGATCTATCTGGAGCCACATCAGAAAGCATTTTATTATAAGGAAAAGAACCAGGTGAGTGTTGAGAACATGAAAACCATACAAATTACCAAACCTCAGGTAATCAGGCGAAAACCAGGTGTATTATACATTGATGAAAAGGTCGATCCCGTACCAATCGTTGCATGGAAAGAAAACAGGCTGATCCTGAAAGGTGAAGAATTAAGCAGTCTTGTAATCAAGCTGGAAAGGAAATATGATGTGCACTTTATGTTTGAATCAGAAGACATTAGGAATTTCAGGTTTACCGGAACACTTGAGGATGAGACACTTACTCAAGTTCTTGACGTGATCAAGCTTTCAGCTCCTATTGAATACAGACTTGAAGGTAAAACTGTCAGAATATTGGAAAACAAGCAGATGAAGGAAAAATTCAGTACTCATTTGAAAAAGAAATAAACACAAATGACAAATAACCATGCATTTTCTAAACCTTAAAAATCGTAGTACATGAGATAAACCAATTACAAAAAAGGGAATAGATATGACGATCTATTCCCCCCAAAATCTAGTCAAACATAAATTATGCCTACGGAATTGAGCCTCTGTGGCATAAAAATGTCTAACCTAACAAAAACAATTCAAATTTATGAAAAACAAATCTTTTGACGAAGTTTTCTTTCCCAAAAGAAAACTTAAAAAACTACTACTAATTATGAGACTATCAGCGCTATTTTTAATGATTCTATCCCTAAACCTGACAGCTTCTGTGTATTCACAGAACACCAGGTTTACAGTGGATTTGAATGGCAAGACGGTGCGTGAAGTTTTCCAGTTTATTGAACAGCAAAGCGAATTCAGGTTTTTCTATAATGATGATTTCAGTTATATCGACAAGGTTGTCGATATGAACGTTAAGAATGAGAATGTAGAACAGATACTGGAAAAACTTTTCGAATCGTCCGATATTACCTACAAAGTTTTTGACAATAACCTTGTAGTTCTGACCCTTAAACAAAGCCTTCAGCAGGTAGAGATTAAAGGTCTTATTACTGATGCAGTAACAAATGAGGCGTTGCCCGGAGCCAATGTTCAGGTAAAGGGGACCACCAAAGGCACGACCACGAACATGGAAGGGAAATATTCAATAGGTGCAAACCAGGGGGAAACCTTGGTATTCAGCTTTATAGGATATCTTCCCCAGGAAGTGGCTGTAGAAGGTCAAACCACAATTGATATCTCTTTACAACCTGATGTTCAAAGTCTTGAAGAAGTAGTTGTGGTTGGATACGGTACGCAGAAAAAACTGGAAGTAACTGGAGCTGTAACATCAGTTAATTCTGAAGAGATAACATCATTGCCTGTTACGTCCGCAACTCAGGCTTTACAAGGCAGAGCTACCGGCGTCACCGTTATCAATAACGGTTCTCCCGGAACAGCGCCTACCGTCCGGATCAGAGGTATAGGTACTACAAACAACAATGATCCTTTGTATATTATCGACGGAGTTGTGGCCACGGGTATGGGCGATCTGAATCCTAGTGACATTGAATCCGTACAGATCCTGAAAGACGCATCCACAACTGCTGTTTATGGCGCAAAGGGTTCAAACGGTGTTGTGCTGATTCAGACCAAAGGCGGGAAAGCAGGTAAAGTTACTGTTACCTTAGACGGCTATGTAGGTACTCAGTTTACCAATAAAAGGTTTGACGTTATGAATACCGAACAGTATATAGCTTATGCTAGTGACACGCTGGTTATGGGAAGTGACAAGAAACGCGGAAACCTGGAAATACCTGCTGCCCTTCGCGACGCTCAATACTCATCAAGAATCAGCGGTGAAACTGACTGGCAGGATGAGGTGTTCCAATCAGGCGGCATGCAGAATTACAATCTCGGTATTTCCGGTGGCGGTGAAAACAGTTCTTACAGATTGTCTGCCGGATATTTGAATCAGGAAGGTATCCTGATCCATACCGGGTATGAAAGGTATAACTTCAGGGCCAATAGTAATTTCGATGTGGGTAGAAAAATCAATGTAGGCCAAACTCTGTCATTATCTTTTGGCTTGCAGAGACCTGAACCCAGTTCAGGAGGACGTTCAATCCTTGAGCATTGTATTAAAATGGCCCCGTACCTCCCGGTATATAACCCGGACAACCTTGGTGGTTACCAGGGTCCTAACACTGCAGTGGATGGCCAGGATGCTGAAAACCCTGTCCGTATACTGTCATTGAATAAATTCAGGACCAACACGGTTAACATTCTTGGCAGCGTATTTGCAGAATACGAAATACTGAAAGGATTAAAGTACAAAATCGTACTCGGCTTGGAAGATGTAACACTAAGAGACAATCAATTTCTCCCGTCATTTGATGATGACAATCTAGGCGGTACCCACAGACAGACATATGCACTTATCAGGCACAACATTGCCACTTATCAGTCATTTCTGATGACCAACAGCTTAAATTACAGTTTCACATTGGCCGATAAGCATAATTTTGAGTTATTGGCAGTTGCTGAAAGAAGCAGTATTGATAAGACTCTTACCAATTCCAGCAGCCAGAATGCCATCAGTGATGATGTTGAGCAACTTTCACCCGAATCGGACAATATTACTTCAACGCTTACCGAATACGAGAGAATTGGCTATTTGGGCAGGTTGAATTATAATTTCGATCAGAAATATATGTTGGCTGCATCCGTGAGAAGAGATGCTTCATCACGTTTCGGAGAAAATCAAAGATGGGGTACATTCCCTTCAGTTGCTGCAGGATGGAATATTCACAGGGAAGCATTTATGACTAATCTCGCTATGGTCAGCAACTTGAAGGTGAGAGGTAGCTGGGGTAAATCCGGTAACGATAATATCGGTGAATATGCTTACAAAACGACTATTACTTCTGTATTTACCTATCCTCTTGGCGGTTCAGCAGCAATCGGTGCTACTCCTTCTGGATTGCCAAATCCTGATTTGAAATGGGAGGAAACGACTATGACCAATATTGGTCTTGATCTGGGATTATTGAGAAATCAGTTCACTTTATCCGCCGAATATTATATTCGTAAAAGTGATGATCTCTTAATGCCCCGCACCCTTGCAGGATCATTAGGTATACATTCCGGTGTAAAAATGGAAAACGTTGGTTCCGTAGAAGCTAACGGTTTCGAATTGGAACTTGGATATAACGATTACGAAGGTGCCTTCCAATGGCAAGCTTCATTGAACCTGGGTACCAGCAAAAACGAGTTGAAGGATCTGGGAGCTACCGATCAGCTTTCCATCACACAATTTGAGAATGAACCTATAACGAGATGTACGGTTGGAGAGCCTTTGTTCTATTTTTATGGATGGAAAACAGCAGGAGTTTTCGAAGATGCAGACGATGTTGCTGCCTGGCCTACTCAAAGTGGTGCTCAGCCTGGGGATATTCGTATTGTTGATGTTGCGGGTATCGATGCCAATGGTAACCGTACAGGCCCTGACGGAAAGATAGATGCAAATGACCGTACCAAAATCGGAAATCCCTTCCCGAAAATGACACTTGGATTCAATCTGAATGCATCCTATATGGGCTTTGACCTCAATTTATTTGTGAGTGGATCCTATGGAAATGATATTTATAATACGAATATTTATGACCTCCAGGGTATGCCAAGATTATTCAATGCAGGAACTGATGTTTTGAGAAGATGGACACCTTCCAATACCAAAACTGATGTTCCAAGAGCTTCTGGTGCTGCAACAAACATACAGGTTTCGGATCGATTTGTAGAAGACGGATCATTCACAAGGCTGAAAAACGTTACACTTGGTTATACGCTTCCTGAAAGCCTCATCAAAAACAGGATTCAAAAATGCCGGATCTACGTCAGCGGTCAAAATTTATTGACGTTAACCGACTATTCGGGACTTGATCCTGAAATCGGTGTATATACTGTAGCGGCAGCTAATGCATCAAATATCGGATCTCCTGTAGTGAACGCCAGCGGACAGCCTATCGGAAACTTCCAGAGTGGTATTGATTATGGAACCTATCCAATACCAAAATCGGTTATCGTTGGAGTTCAAATTACATTCTAATTATAAAATTGAATTACTATGAAAGTACATAAAATATTTATTGCATTCTTTACTGGCATCCTGGCAATACTTTCCTGCGATGCAGATAAACTGGAACTGTCCAATCCGAATGAATTGGACCCTTCAACCTATTTCAAGACTCCTGCCCAGGTACAGGCCGCTGTAAACGCTTGTTATGCCAATTTACAAACAACGGGTTTATATTCTCGTGTTATGTTCTTTGGATATGATAACATGGCTTATGAAAACTCCGGTAACTCCCAGCTGGAATCGGATAAAAGGCAATACCTAGATTACTCTTTTGATCCGAGTCATGGCGCCATTGGAGCATATTGGGAAAGTTGCTACAGGGGGATCAATAAATGCAATTTTGTGATTAATAATGATTCCCTGATTAATGCTATTCTACCTTCGGTTCTCAGCCAGGAGCTTAAAGACAAGTTCATCGGTGAAGCCCGATTTTTAAGGGCTTTCTATTATTTTCTGCTTGTAACCCGTTTTGGTGATGTTCCACTGGAAACTGAAATTCCTACACCGACAAGTATTGGGAAGGAAAGAACACCTAAAGAACAGATCTGGAATTTAATTAAAGAAGATCTTACTTTTGCCAGCACTTACTGCCTTGAAAATGCTGATGAGGAAGATGGCCGTGTTACTTCAGGCGCCGCTTACGCCCTACTTGGCAAATCCCATTTGTATCTTCAGGAATATGATGAGGCTTTGGCTGCTTTTAACAATATTTACGGAGATTATGCTTTGGGTAATTTTGAAGACAATTTCATAGAGGAGACTGAACATGGAGTTGAGCACATTTTCGATGTAGAATTTGATTATGCCCTGGGCGATGGAGATAAGTGGAATTCCGACAGGGCCGGTGCAGGTCTGAATGAAGTCACTTTCAGAGGTCAGGAATACGGTTGGCATGATTGGTTTAATGTTTATCCTTCAGACAACCTGCTTGATGAATTTGAAGCAGGAGATCCAAGATATGCTATGAGTTTCTATTCCAATGGAGATTCTTATGCTGGCGGTGTGGTTGCTATCCCCAGTGGCCGACGGGCTGGATGGAGAAAATACCAGAATTATTATAAAATGGCAAATGAAAACATGGCCTCCGGTATTAATTTCCGGGTAATCCGTTATGCGGATGTCCTTCTTATGATGGCTGAAGCTGAGGCTAACAGACCTGGTGGCGATCTTGCAACTGCGATAGATTTTATGAATGAAGTCCGGACAAGGCCTGGAGTCGACATGCCCCCTTATCCAACTGCGGAATATCCTATTACCAACCTGGACGAGTTCATGGTGGCACTGGAACACGAACGTAAAGTTGAACTGGCAGGTGAACAGGTTCGTATTAATGACCTGGTCAGATGGGGCCGTTTGAAATCATTTATTGAAAATGAAATATGGCCTAACCTCTCAAGTAACGACCGTGCTGCCAACTTATGGAAAGATGGCAAAGAATTATGGCCTATACCGCAGGCAGAAATAGATGCAAACGAAAGTCTGGATAACACGGACCAAAATCCGGCTTATCAGTAACATAACCCGGCAATCTTTTAAAAAAAATGGCTCTTGAAAAAGAGCCATTTTTTTGAATTTATGTCCTGATTGATAATATACAATATTTTTAAAGGTTTGAACATCGTCAAAACTCGCTTTTATATCTCAGCAATTACTCTTTCTATGATAAAAATTCCACTTCAATTCCTGGTATTGCTTTTTATTCTGAATTCCTGCAATCAGTTTAAG
>DATAEX010000341.1:0-2435 GCA_036257765.1 Bacteroidales bacterium | reverse complement strand
GTTAACGGCCAACGACTGTCAACCGGAAATATTACAATCAATAAATTCCAATCCGTCTATAAAATACATATCGGCCCCGATTTCATTGAAGTTGACAGTTCATCTGTTGTTATGTTGAATAAAATAAGATTCAGGCCATTCCTTAAAGTGAATTTAAAAGATGGAAAGACTATTGATTTCCGGATTTTACCGCAACAATGGGTAGCAGATGACTTTTTTAGCTCACTCCCTCCAGGAATGTTTACAAGTCTTACAGGTACCAAAGCCCAGGGTTTTCTGGATTTTTTTCTTGATTTTTCGGTCAATCTTGAGCAGCCTGATAGCCTGAGTTTTGATATAAAGCTGAAAGGAAATGATTTTAAAC
The DNA here is from genome assembly GCA_036257765.1 of Bacteroidales bacterium. Lineage (GTDB taxonomy): Bacteria > Bacteroidota > Bacteroidia > Bacteroidales > UBA10428 > UBA5072. Next base: position 2,071 of record DATAEX010000341.1, on the reverse strand, counting down.
TACTGTCGTTTGGAACCGATGACTACTCAATGCTCAATCGCAGTTTTAATCACAAGGTTTATTTCAGGGGCAAGCTGGCTGCATCATTTCTTGTCGGACCGGAGAATCCGGATTATGCACCCTTCGAAACAATCTCCCCTTTCCTTAGATTTGCTGTAATGACATCCGAAGATGGCAGTTTCTTTTATCATAATGGCTTTAATCCCCATGCTTTCAGGGAATCAATTGCCACCAACATAAAAGAAGAACGCTTTGCCCGGGGCGGAAGTACTATTTCGATGCAGCTTGTAAAGAATGTTTTTCTCACACGTAATAAAACTTTAGCTCGCAAAATAGAAGAAGCATTAATTGTCTGGTTGATTGAAAATCTCAATCTTGTCCCAAAACAAAGAATGTATGAAGTTTATTTGAATATCATTGAATGGGGACCAGGTGTTTACGGAATTGGTCAGGCAAGCCGGTTTTATTTCGACAAGAGACCTTCAGAACTCACTCTCGGGGAAAGTGTTTTTCTGGCCAGCATTGTTCCCAGGCCAAAATGGTTTAAATACACTTTTGAGACAAACGGAAAACCTAAGCCTTTTTTTGCAATCTATTTTGACCGCCTTAAAGAATTGATGGTTAGAAAGGAGTTCATTCCGGCTTCGGATACACTGGGAGTGAAGCCGGTTGTAACTTTAAGAGGTCAGGCAGCACAGGCTTTAGATACTTCAGATTTAAAAAATGTTGCTCCGGAGTTTCTCCCGCTGGAACCTATAATACGAAAAATTTACTATTAATAACTCTTAATAACTCTGGCATTTAAATTAATATTTGTATGGCATTTGATATTGAACTGATCAGACGGGTTTATGAAAATTATGTAAAACATGTTGAAGATGCCCGAAAGCTTTTAAATCGTCCCCTTACACTTACTGAAAAAATTCTCTATGCCCATCTTGAAGAAGGCTTAGCAGGTAAAATCTATGTAAGAGGTGAGGATTATGTCAATTTTTTACCCGACAGGGTTGCCATGCAGGATGCCACTGCTCAGATGGCACTGCTTCAATTTATGCAAGCCGGAAGGAAAAAGGTTGCTGTACCTTCTACTGTCCATTGCGATCACCTTATACTTGCAAAGGAAGGCGCAGAAAAAGACCTGAAGACGGCTGAATCTGTAAACAATGAGGTTTATGAGTTTCTGTCATCAGTGTCGGAAAAATATGGCATTGGATTTTGGAAGCCGGGAGCTGGAATAATTCACCAGGTAATACTTGAAAATTATGCATTCCCGGGCGGAATGATGATTGGTACCGATTCCCATACTGTAAACGCTGGCGGATTGGGAATGATAGCCGTTGGAGTAGGAGGTGCCGATGCCTGCGATGTAATGGCAGGACTGCCATGGGAACTGAAATTTCCAAAGTTGATTGGTGTCAGACTAACCGGCAAACTCAGCGGATGGACTTCTGCAAAAGATGTTATTCTGAAAATATCCGGCATGTTAACAGTAAAAGGGGGCACAGGATATATTCTTGAATACTTTGGGCCGGGTGCACAAACGATTTCCTGCACCGGAAAAGGGACTATCTGTAACATGGGCGCCGAGATAGGTGCTACCACTTCGGTTTTTGGTTACGATACATCGATGGAAAAATATCTCCGGGGTACTGGTCGCAGCCAGATAGCAGATATGGCAAATTTGGTAAGTGCTGATCTGAAGGCTGATGAAGATATCTATTTGAAGCCAGAGAAATACTTTGATGAACTGATAGAAATTAATCTGTCAGAACTGGAACCGTATATTAATGGTCCGTTTACTCCCGATCTGGCAACTCCTGTGTCACAGTTCGCAATCATAGCGAAGGAGAATGGATGGCCTGAAAAACTCGAAACGGGTTTGATCGGTTCATGTACCAACTCATCCTATGAAGATCTTACCCGGGCAGCATCGGTTGCAAAACAAGCAATAAACCAAAACATTCATGTCAGCTCTGAGTTTATTATCACTCCGGGTTCAGAACAGGTTCGTTACACAGCTGAGCGTGATGGTATCCTTTCAATTTTTGATGAAATTGGAGGTAAAGTCATG
>DATAEX010000338.1:0-4062 GCA_036257765.1 Bacteroidales bacterium | reverse complement strand
AATTAATGTTTTATATCATTTCGCGACCTGGTAATTTCTACAACTTTCGTAGGTTCCATTGTTGTATTACGCTTAAGGAGCTGTATGGTAAGGTTGTCTGCTACCGTCTTGAAAGCCTCGCTTGCTGGTCCCTTCTTAAGTACAACCGGTTCACCATTATCGCTTCCCTCCATGATTCCCTGAATAAGGGGTATCTGGCCCAATAATGGAATGTTATGCTGTTCGGCAAGTTTTTTGCACCCTTCCTTTCCGAAAAGATAATATTTATTTTGGGGCAGTTCTTCGGGTGTGAACCATGCCATATTTTCAATTAACCCGAGAATCGGCACCTTAACTGAAGGATTCCGGAACATATTTATTCCCTTTACCACATCGGCTAATGCGATTGCTTGCGGAGTGCTGACGATAACAGCTCCGGTGACAGGAACACTTTGGACGAGCGTAAGATGTATGTCGCTTGTTCCCGGAGGAAGGTCAATAAACATGTAATCAAGTTCGCCCCATTCTGCATCGCCCAAAAGCTGCTGAAAAGCACCAGAGGCCATCGGACCTCGCCATATAGTGGCTTCATCGGGATTTATGAAGAAGCCCATTGAAAGGGCCTTTACTCCATATCTTTCAACCGGGATAATGAGATCTTTCCCGTTTACCTTATTGATATAAGGATTCACAAATTCAGCATTCAGCATTTTCGGCACCGAGGGTCCGAAAATATCGGCATCGATCAGGCCAACTTTTGCCCCCGTTTTGGCAAAAGCTACAGCAAGGTTCACAGCTACCGTCGATTTACCCACTCCTCCTTTACCAGAAGCGATTGCTATGATATTACGCGTATCCTTAAGGTATTTTCTTGGCTCAGGGCCAGTCAATGTGGGATTTTTAATATCGATTTCCACAGCCACATCACTTCCAAAGTCTTCCTGCAAGAGTTTTATACATGCCTTTTTAATAGATGATTTCAGCGGATCGTTGGGACTGGTAAAATCAAGTGCGAACATGATATTTTTCTCAGTAACAACAAGACTGTTAACCAGATGCATGCTGATTATGTCTTTCCCCGTTGCAGGATGTATTACTTTTCTTAATACTTCCAAAACCTGATTATCAGTGAGACTCATAGTGATACGACCAAATTTTTCCAGGCCGTAAAGTTACTATTTCTTTAAAGTAATAATATAATTATTTAGAATAATTCTTTATAAGGGTCCCAGAACACCTTGTTGAAATTAATGATCTTGTCGTTTTCAACTTTGATACCTTCACTTTGCAGCAGTTCTTGCATAAGTTCGGGATGCCTGAAATGATGTTTACCGGAGAGCATTCCATTCCGGTTGACTACCCTGTGTGCCGGAATAACTTCTGATTCGTTATGTGAAGCGTTCATGGCCCATCCTACCATGCGTGAAGACTGAGGAGATCCTATACATCGGGCTATTGCCCCATATGACGTGACTCTTCCGGGAGGTATTAACCGAACCACATCATAAACACGTGAGAAGAAATTCTCATTTTCAATTTTCGTCGGCCGGTTCTTGAATTTTAGTTTCATGGGGCAAACTGAAACAAAGGTAATTAATATTCATGCCTTGTTCCAGAAATCCCTTTTCATAAAACGTCTTTATTTCGAGTATTTCATCATTAATTACGGAATGATAAAGATCATCAGTTTTTAATCGGATTTCGAATCTGTTAATTTCTGCGAGCCGGAGGGTATATTCATACAATACTTTATTATCGGTTTTCAGATGTACAAGCCCCCTATCGTGCAGGAATCCTGCGTACCGTGCAAGAAAACGTGATGAGGTAAGCCGTTTCCTTTTCTTCTTAAGTTGCGGATCGGGAAAGGTAATCCAGATTTCGCTTACTTCATTCATAGAGAAAAAGGAGTTTATAACCTCAATACGGGTTCTTAAAAACCGCACATTACCGAGTTTTTCCGACAGAGCCGTCCTGGCTCCACGCCAAATCCTTGAGCCTTTTATATCTACCCCGATAAAATTCTTGTCCGGATTTCTTCTGGCCAGCTCGATAGTGTATTCGCCTTTCCCGCATCCTAATTCAAGTATAATCGGATTATCGTTCTTAAATTCAAGAGGGTGCCAGTTTCCTTTCAAATAATAATCTTTCCCAAAAACATCAGCAAACGGAGGCTGAACAACATTGGCAAAATCCTCCATTTCAGCAAATCGCTGAAGTTTTTTTTTGGTCATGTTCAGGAGATTAATAAGCCTATTTCCTTGCGGCTTTTTCAATCCGGAGGCCTACATCGCTGATATGCTCAAGCTCTTTGATCCACATAGCCTGTTCAATGTTGAACTGGTAAATTCCTTTTATCGGGAATCTTATATTTTCACGGAAAGGATGATATAATGAATAGACCGCGGCAGAACCTTTTCCAAGCCATTTGCCATGATCATCTGCCAGGATAATTTCAGTTGTATCACGAACCTGACTCCCATCAGGGGAAACCGCAGTTATAAAAAGATAAAGATTGCTGAATTCATACTGCCCAGTATTCCTTATGGCAATCAGAACGTTATGTGATGAAATGGTGTCATCGATATTAACATTGAAATTTACGGCATCGGTACTATACCATTTGTGACCGGGAATCGAATGAAATTGCTCAAAAACCTTTTCTTTGTCGCATGACACGACTAAAATAAATACCAAAACAGCAAGGCATAAGTTTTTCATCTATCTCCGCCGTTTATTATTGTTATGATGCTTTTTATGAGGTCTTGGAGCCGGTTTGTCTTCAAATCTTGTCATGATTTTTTCATCAACCGCATTCTTGTACTGATAATCGATTATCGGTGCGATATTTATATTTTCAACACTTTCGAGTTTTTTAACTTTTTCTCCCCTCCTGTTCTTTTCCATTATCTCCTTTACCTGATCAACCGACAGACAAATGATTTCCGAAGGCATTTCCTTTTTTGACGAATACCACATCTGCCGCCTGAATACATCGGTCTTTTGATGAAACACAAGCCCTTGTTCGGTTTCCAGCGGAACAGACGTGTCAGGAAAATCCTTTTGGGCATCAAGGTAAGATGCCAGTTCATAATTAAGGCAACACTTCAGTTTACCGCACTGACCTGCCAGTTTCTGGGGATTTAATGATACTTCCTGGTACCTTGCTGCATTTGTTGTTACCGATACAAAGTTTGTTATCCAGGTTGAGCAGCATAATTCACGTCCGCAGGATCCTATTCCGCCGATTCTGCCGGCTTCCTGCCGGGCGCCGATCTGTTTCATCTCAATACGCACTTTGAGCTGATCGGCCAAAACTTTGATTAATTCCCTGAAATCCACCCGATCATCAGCTATGTAATAGAATATAGCCTTAGTTCCGTCGCCCTGATATTCTACGTCGCCGATCTTCATTTCAAGTTTAAGTTCCTGTGAAATTTTTCTCGATTTGATCATCGTTGAGAACTCCATCCCGATTGACTCGTTCCACTTATCAATATCGGCTGGTTTTGCTTTGCGGTAAATCTTACGAAATTCTGTCCCCTCAGCAGGTATTCCGTTTCTTTCCAATTGTATTTGAACGAGAGCACCGGTGAGCGAAACAATCCCTATATCATGTCCGGGTGAAGCTTCAACGGCAACAATATCGCCTTTTTTCAGCTTAATATCATTAACGTTCCTGAAATATCCTTTACGTGTATTTTTAAATCGAATTTCTACAATGTCACAATTCTGATAAGATTCCGGGATGTCAGCAAGCCAGTTATAGGCGTTCAGCTTGTTTCCTCCCATATCAATGCATGTGACCGATTCGGTGGCATCTTTAATTAATTTATGGCATCCACGGCCATTACAACCGTTGGTCATCATTTCAAATTATTTAGTACTTCAGGAGGCAAAAGTAAAAAATTAATCCGAAGCCGTAAATTATTATCAAATTATTACTCTGCGGAATTTTCAGTTATATTCCATGATGTCTCCCAATCCCAATTCGAACGGAGCTGCTGAGGTTTACCGGAAAGAAAGGTCTTTTCGGGTTGCAGTTGTTTTAAATAACTGCCTGTATCCCATCGCCTGTTTTTATTT
>DATAEX010000330.1:0-2000 GCA_036257765.1 Bacteroidales bacterium | reverse complement strand
ATTAATGACTGCGGGCCTCGAAGAACAGGGTTGTGATGTGGAATTCGTTAATAAACTGAGCAGCAAAGATTGGGATAATCTTCTGGAGCAGAAATTTTCTACCGTTCTCGAGCAGCTAAAAAAAATCGATAAGAATGAGGATCTCAGCCACACCCGCATTTGGTGTATAAAAGAAGCACTGATTAAATCTTTTGGGTTGATCCCCCTCGATATCCGCATTGAAAAGGTAATTGAAAAAGGAATCTTCTTCAGGGCATTAACGGCCAATAATGAAAACAAGATGGTGCTCACATTTCCTGTAGAGTTTTTGCCAGGGAATATCGCCGTTGTGGCGTTAATCGGTTGCCTTAAAAAGACTGAAAGCGTCTCGATTCAACCATCTGTAAAGGTTCCGGCTGGAGCAGTCTACAACAAAAATACAGGAGTTTTTTCCGATGTATTCTTCACCACATTCAGAGATTGCAAAGGTTTTTACGGCAAAACGCATTTTACGAGCTTTATTGACTGGATGGGCGGACTCAGAGAACTTGTATTGGCGCCGATAAGCAAGGAATTGCTAAAGGACCTGGGTTCGGGTGAATATGGTATGGTAACTAACACTTCCGAAATTCATGTAAGGCAGGAAGCCGGAACTTTAGATGAAATAACAGGAGATATTTGGATTACGAATCTTTCAGATCTGCCAAATTCCCTGATCGATCTGAAATTTTCATTCTATAAAACTGCGAATAATAAGAAAGTTCTGCTTGCCGATTGCAACTTGTCCACAACATGGGTCAAAATTGAAAGCAGAGGGATTGTGAAGAAATCACCTATTCCCGGGTATTTTATGGAGTTCCTGAAGGATCATATGGTCACTGCATTAAATAAGAAGGATTCCGGCAGGGATGGATTCCCATCGCCCGGAGAAATAGGCGAAATGCATTATTGCACCGAAAACCCGTTGCAACATGATTATATGATCAGAGAAAATGCATTTCCGACAGGGCTTACACATAGTAATTCAGTTGGCAATTTATATTACTCCAACTATTATATATGGCAGTCGAGGATGATTGAAGAATATCTGTATCAGCATGTGCCTGATATCATGACGAACGGGGGAAGATCAGGCGAATTTCTTACGCTTCACAGCACTGTGAAGCATCTTCAGGAAGCCATGCCTTTTGAGATCGTATCAATCATTATGTATATTCAGGAGTATTATGAAAATGGTTTGGTCTTTTATTTTGAGTATTATAGTGTAAAAGATAAGAAGAGGCGCAAGCTGGCATTTGGATCCAATATGGTAATATTCTGTAAAAGACTGAATGAAAATTCCCAGCCCGTTCCCCATGAATTGCCTGAACAATTGGTACTGGAACTCGTGGGATATAGTGAAATATTATTGAGGGAGGCTGTATAAATAGAGACGCTGACAGGTCGGCGATGCTGTCAGGTTTAATACAAGCCATTGAAAAAAAACGCTGCCAGCGTCTATAAGACCTGACAGCGTTCTATTCAAAATTGACTTTTTAGAAAGCCATTGTGCATTCCTCGGTAAGGTATATAATTTCATGGATCGATAGGATACAATTGTATTCTTCCGGTCATTATTTTTATGATTAAATACTTTATCAACTTTTCACTCTAAAAAATTTTATGAAAAAAAACATTTCTGTTTATTACGATCTGGCTGAACTTTTTGTATTGTTGATATTGCCGCTTCCTTTTCTTCATCTGAATCTGATTTATGTCTTTGCTGTCATAATAATTATCCTGTTGAGCAAATGGGTGAGAAAGGAAACCTGGTCACTCTACGGTTTTCTGCCGGTGCATTTCCGTCTTGCAATGATTGCCACCGTGATTGGAATAGCATTTGGAATTGTCGATAACTATGGATTAGAACCTTTGATAACAAAGCTTACCGGGTATACTCCGGATCTGTCGACGTATGAAAATATTTGTGGAAATTGGTTGGAATATGCATTGCTCCTAGTAATTGGCTGGGTAGTTGGAGG
>DATAEX010000329.1:0-3983 GCA_036257765.1 Bacteroidales bacterium | reverse complement strand
TTTAATGATTCCAGTTCTTCTGCTGTTACATTTTTGGCGGTCAGAATCAGTACGGGAATTTTAGAGGAAATCTCCTTCCCACGAAGCCTGCTGAGAACTTCAAATCCATCGGTTTCAGGCATCATCAGATCCAGTATAATGACATCAGGCAAGGATTTGGTAATCATTTCAATTGCATCAGTGCCGTTTCGGGCCACAAGCACATTATATCCTGCACTTTGCAGAAATTCCCTGATCTGTATGATAGCAGGCTCTGAATCCTCAACTATTAAGATCGATTTATCGCTGATGATCAATTCTGAGGATTGCACTTCTGCCAGTCCATCCTGGTTTTCTTCCCGGTAGTTCTCAATATTCAATGGTTCAACCGGCAGTATTACGGTAAACACGGAACCGAAACCCGGCGTGCTGGCCACTTCGATGTTTCCGCCAAGCATATGACAATATTTTTGAGCTATTGCCAGCCCGAGACCGCTTCCTCCGTATTTTCGCGATGACCTCTCATCAGCTTGCCTGAACTCATCAAAAATCACTGAAAGTTTATCCGGTTCAATGCCAATTCCTGTGTCGCTTATCCTTACTACAATTTCATTTCCATTCGCATTGGCATCAATTTCAATTTTTCCCTGGTCAGTGAATTTAATGGCATTGTGTATAATATTCTGCAAAATATGAGTACACTTTACCCGATCGGTTACTATTACCGGCAATCGGGGATCAACTCTGTTTTTTATATTCAAACCCTTTTCCTGAACCAGGGGAAGCAAATTATCCGTAATAGTGCTTATCAGTTCATGTAAAGAGAATCTTGAATAGGTTAAAACTTCCTTTCCTGCTTCAATTCTTGAAAGATCAAGAATATCATTGATTAGAGCCAGCAACTCTTTTCCATTCCTTTCAATTATACTTACATAATTGAATTCATCATCTGTTATCCTTCCTTTCAACTTTTTAGTAAGAACTGATGATAATGCTATTACTGAATTAAGCGGCGTGCGAAGTTCATGACTCATATTGGATAAAAATGTTGTTTTAAGTTGATTTACCTGGTTGAGCTGTTTCTTTTGAATATTCAATTCAAGGTTGTATTCCCGCAACTCTTCAGCCTGTTGTGAAAGCTCTTTATTCTTAAAACCCAGTTCTTTATTCTGATCATCAACCATTACAGAATAATCAAGGATCTTCTGCGATGAGATTGTACCGTTAATTCTGGCAGACAATGTGGGCCATATATCTTTAATCCATCCCGTTATCAGAGGATTATAAGTGCGTAATGAACCAAGCGATATGATACCGATGATCCGGGTATTGTTTAACACCGGAATAGAAATAATCTCTTTGGGACGAAAAGTACCTGGTACTGTCTCAAAAAGAAATACGGTATCATCCGGAATATCACGGAGTATATGAATTCGCTTAGAGGATAAAAGCAATCCGAATTCACCCTCGTGAACTTCAGAAGAAAACGACTTCATTTTATCGGTTGACATTCCTATCGAGTAATAGGGTTTGAAAACTTTTTCATTCTCATTGAGGAGATAAAAGGCTCCCAGCTGGGAATTCGTAGTCTCTACCAGCTTTTTCATGAGATTTTTGCTGAATGATTTCAGGTCACATTCCTCATGGAAAGCAATAGCAATTTCCGCCGTGGTTTCTTTAAGCTTTATATCATTTCGGAATGTTGATGCCATTTCCTGGAATGCACGGGAAAGCAAACCGAATTCATTCCCGGATTCATACACATAGTCGGAATTATAATTACCCGCCGTGTATTGCTCAGCGGCCGATGTCAAGCCGCGTAAAGGTTCATAAATCCGTCGGATGAAGTAGTAATTAATAATTACAATAAGCAAGATCACCACCATCAACAATATCATCAACCGGATCAGAATTGTCCTGCTTTCACTCATGGCGTTATCATGGAATGATTGTGCCTTCCGGCCTGAAAAATCGATCATAATGGCTATGTTATTGAACAGCTTATCCACATAAGGCTGATTGACACGCCTGAAACGGGGAATGATCTCACTTTCCATTCCATGTTGTTTCATGAAGATCAGCTTGTCCCGAAGTCTTTTCCAATCTGAAAATGTCGCAAATGCACTGTCAATATGCACCTTTTCGCCCAGATACCTGTCATACACCACATTAAATAACTCATAGGTTGCCTTTTCATGCATTTCAATTTTATGCTCAATATCCAGTATATCACTATAGGTGAGTTCCTTATCGAACACTATGTTTTTCATATAACTATGAATCATAGCACAATTGGTATTGATATCACGTGTGGCGCGACCCACCTGATATGGATGTTCATACAGGTCATTCATGTAACCCACGATAGTAACAGTCTGGAAATACGCCAGACCTGTCAGGAACAATACCAGAATAATTATAATTACATTTCCTCCGATAAGCTGCGTGCTGATTTTAAGGTCCTTAATTCTCATTGTTCCTTTCTTTTTATCTTTTATAATAAACTGAGGATGGGGAAAAGACAGGTGCAAACCTGTTACTCAACCTGAGCAGACTTGTTTCCTCATCGCCCAAGACAAGATATCCCCTATCGTTTACTGCTTTGAAGAACTTGTCGATTATCAGCTTCTGAGTATCACAGTTAAAATAAAGAAGCACATTACAACATAAAATAACATCGAAATCACCAAAAATACTCTGAGAGGGTGCAATTGAACCGTTATCCAGAAGGTCATGAAAGGAAAATGTCACATGCTCCCGGATTTCATCATTTATCGAATAAACATTTTCCTTCCTTGTAAAATAGCGATTCAGATGCTTTGCTTTTATGTTCCCTGTTAACGGCTCCGGGTACTCACCTTTTACTGCAATATCCAACTCTTTGCCGGAAATATCAGTGCCAAATATTCTCCAGCTAAAACTCCCTTGCCTGTTAAATAATAAATCTGCCAGAACTATACCAATTGAATAAGGCTCCTGTCCGGATGAGCAACCTGCAGCCCAAACCCTGATCTCCGATTGGCCAGTCATGCCTTTTAATGCCATTATATTCGGAAATACTACCTGCTCAAGAATAGCATAGCTTAGAGGACTTCTGAAAAATTCGGTATAGGTGACAGTGAGACTTTCCTGCAATAACAAGCGCTCACTTTCATTTTTCTGCAGTTTTTCAAGATAACAATCCGGCATTTGGCAATTCATTGCCTCCATACGTTCCGCAAAGGTTTTTGTTAAAAAAGCTTCGCTGAAACCTGAAATATCAATATGATGCTCCCTGATAAGATGTTCTTGCAAAAATTGAAAATCAATCATCTTATGAACGATTAATTTGTTAATAAACGGCACCATGCCTGTAAAATCTGAAATAAACTATTCTTTCTGATAACGAAAGCTCATTCAACTAAAAGAAAATCTGCAATTAAGGCTCAATGGAATCTCAGAATTATCTGTTATTGCAATGGCTCCACAAAAGTAATAAAGAAATAATTAAAAGTTGGAATCTGTGGCAATGAGATAAAATGAATTCTGTATAATTAGAAAATCAATGAATACAGCCAGGATAATGATTATTTACTTATGACACTAAACAACAATTACTTCAATTTTTTTGTTATCAGCATATGAAAAAGAAGATATTGTGTATTGATGATTCGTTAACTTCTTTAATACTATTGGAATATGCCCTTTCGGCTGAAGGATATGAGATTTATACTGCAAAAAGTGTTAATGAAGCTAAAAATATTATTAATAATCATATTCCTGATTTGATTTTACTGGATCTAAGCATGCCGGAAATTTCCGGCTATGATTTTTTAAGAATGAGGAAAGAATTGAATATTGAGAATGTTAAAATATTTATCATTTCCGCGCATGGTTCAGAAGAGTCTATAGAGTTGACAAAATCATTCGGAGTCACTGATTATATATTAAAGCCGCTAAGAATTGATGAGCTGTCCGGGAAGATCCGTAATTTATTTGAATCCGGCGAAACTGACACAAAGATT
>DATAEX010000326.1:0-8998 GCA_036257765.1 Bacteroidales bacterium | reverse complement strand
CTTAATGTGCTTGCTGTTGAAGTTTTCAAACAGAACCCCGGAGACCTGGGACATGGATTTGTTGATTGGAATCCCGCGCCGCCCGATAACAATCTGGGTTTATGGAGGGAAGTGTATGTTAAGATAACAGGTGAAACTGGTCTTAAAAATACCTTTATCAGTTCTGACGTTGATACCGAAACGCTTGAAGATGCATCTCTCACTCTTACAACTGAACTTATAAATCATTCCGACAGAAAGATAAAGGGAAAACTCAACGGCTATGGAGACGGGATCAGATTTGGTCTGCCTGTTGAGCTTGAAGCCGGTGAGACCAAAAAGGTAACCGTCACCCCTCAGGAGGATGCTTCACTCCATATTTCAAATCCCCGGTTATGGTGGTGTCATAATATGGGTGAACCGAACCTGTATCATATTACGGTCAATTTTGAAAATAACGGCATCATAAGCGACAGCAAAGAAATTGAATTCGGCATCAGAGAAATTGAACCATACTTTAATGGCCAGGGCCATCGGGGCTTTAAGCTTAATGGTAAAGAGATATTGATCAGGGGCGCAGGATGGACCGATGACGTTTTCCTGAGAGACAATGAGAAAACAAATGAAATTCAGGTTCAGTATGTAAAACATATGAACCTTAATACAATACGGTTCGAGAATGTCTGGGGCACAAGCCCGAATATTTATGAACTGTGTGACAAATATGGTCTTCTCGCAATGGTTGGCTGGAGTTGCCAATGGGAATGGGAAAATTACCTGGGTAAAGAATGCGATGAATTTGGTGGGATAAAATCGCCCGCTGATATGGATCTTGCTGTTAAATACCTGGAAGATCAGATAAGATATTTGCAGAATCATCCAAGCATATTTGTCTGGATGCTTGGTAGCGACATGATTCCAAGACCGGCACTGGAAAAACGATACAGCGACCTGATTAAGTCAATTGATAACCGACCCTATCTTGCTGCAGCTAGTTGGAGAAATAGCAGCGTTAGCGGAAATACAGGCGTAAAAATGAAAGGCCCTTATAATTATGTAGGCCCTTCTTACTGGTTCATAGATTCCGTGAACGGCGGGGCATACGGATTCAATACTGAAACAGGCCCGGGTCCGCAAATACCGGTTATGGAGACAATTGAAAAAATGATTCCAAAGAATAAGCTCTGGCCGATAAACGAAACATGGAATTTCCACTGCAATCCTTCTGAAAGCTTCGGAGATCTTAGCATATTCAATAATGTACTCTACCGGCGTTATGGCCAGCCTGCCAATCTTAAAAACTATCTGTTAAAGGCCGATGTTCAGGCTTATGAGGCTATGAGGGGAATGTTCGACGCTTTCAGATCAAATCGTCCGAATACTACAGGTATTATTCAATGGATGCTGAATTCTGCCTGGCCTTCATTTTACTGGCAACTATATGATTACTATTTCCTTCCTACTGCGGCATATTATGCGGCACGTAAGGCTAATTCACCGGTTCAGGTTGCCTATAATTACGGCAATAATAAGATTTATGCAGTGAATGAAACGCTGGTACCGGTTGAAAAAGCAATTATAGGTGTAAAACTTTCCGATTACACAGGGAAAGTGATTTATTCGGATGAACTGATCAGGGATATCCCTGAAAATAGATCAACCGAAATCCATGAATTACCTGCGTTCCATGGAATCGTTTTTCTTTCTCTTACGATACAGAATCAGGAGAAAAAGCAAATTGCAGATAACTTTTACTGGCTGACTGATAAACAGGACGTATATGACTGGGGAAAGACGGAATGGTATTATACACCTATAAAAACAAGTGCTGATTTTAAAGCGCTCAGTTACATACCTACCATTGACATCTCGGGCACTGTTACAACAAAGGAACACCTGCTGGAGGTTAAACTCGACAATCGTACAAACCATCCGGGTTTTTTTATCAATGCAGCCCTGAAAGACTCATCTGGTCATACGCTATATCCGGTATTCTGGAACGACAATTACATCAGTCTGTTACCGGGTGAAACCAAAACGATACAATGTACAGTACCGGAAACTCTCGACATTCCGGGTGCATTAAATCTGATTATCTCCGGTTGGAATATTAAGGAACAAATTTTAAAAGTGGCATTATGAAACAAAACGCCGTAATGGTTATACTGGTACTGCTTACCTTTTTTGCCATATCATTTCTGACCAATATCCTGGGAGCGATTAATCCTAATGCCCAGAACGATTTTAACCTGAGCCTTACACTGGTAGGATTTCTGCCATTTTCAATTTTCCTGGCTTACGGTGTGATGTCGATCCCTGCCGGAGTGCTTGTCGAAAAATACACCGAGAAGCCGGTGATGATAGGTGCATTTATCTTGGCGTTTTTAGCAGCTTTAATGTTTGCAGTGTTCCCGAAATTCCAGGTATTTCTTATATCATTATTCACGATAGGCCTGGGTTTTGCTATGCTGCAGGTAATAATCAATCCTTTACTCAGAACATCGGGTGGTGAAGCCAATTTTGCTTTTTATTCCGCCATGGCTCAATTGGTATTCGGACTAGCATCGTTTCTTAGTCCGCAGTTGTATTCATACTTAATGCAGAATGTGCATTCAGGCGATTCGACCGGACTCGCAAAAATTCTTGAAAACCTGGTCCCATTGAATCTGAAGTGGGTGTCACTTTATTGGGTTTTCTCGGTGGTAACATTAGCCATGATCTTTTTTATATGGACGCTGAAATTTCCGAAAGTTGAACTTACTGATGAAGAGCGTATTGAAGTAGGCAGCACATTAACCGGGATGCTTCGGAATAAGACGGTGATCCTTTTTTTCCTGGGCCTATTCGCATACGTCGGAACTGAGCAGGGTATCTCTTACTGGATATCAAAGTTCCTTCAGACTTATCATGGTGTTGACCCTGAGACTCAGGGCGCGGATGCTATTTCTTTATTCTGGGGCCTTATGACGGTCGGATGCCTGCTGGGATTGTTTTTGTTAAAAATATTCGATAGCAAGAAAGTTCTGTTTGTGTGTGCTGTATCTACGATGGTTGTTCTATTAAGCGGACTTTTGGGCAGTAAAAGTGTCGCTGTTGTTGCCTTTCCATTGTGCGGCTTTACTATCTCAGTGATGTACCCGATCATATTCTCTCTCGGTTTGAATTCAGTTCCTAAACATCATGGTACTTTTGCCGGAATCATGTGCACAGGCATTGTCGGAGGCGCCGTTGTACCATTTGTGATAGGTGGGATTGCCCAAATGACAGGATTGAGGATTGCCATGTTCTTCGTTTTCATAACACTTGGTTACATATTGAGCATAAGCATCTGGGCTAAACCGATCATTTCGAACGCGACGATTAGTATCTTTAAGAAGAAGGCTAGGTTTGAGGTTTGAGGTTTGAGGTTTGAGGTTTGACGTTTGAGGTTTGAAGTTCAAATGTCGCACATGTCCCAAATGTCGAACATGTCCCAAATGTCGCATATGTCCCAAATGTCCCAGTCTAACACATGACTGCCTGACTGCCCGACTGCCTGACTTCCTGACTGCACGACTGCACGACTGCATGACTCCTTATTTTACTATCTTTGCCAAAATTTTGGAATTTGAGGAAGAAAGTTGCTGTCGGCATCTCGGGAGGGGTTGATTCAAGCGTTGCAGCGTATTTGCTGAAACGCGAAGGGTATGATGTGCTCGGCATGTTCATGATAAACTGGCACGACAAGACCGGTACACTTGCTGGTGATTGCCCCTGGAACGATGATCTTATTTTTGCCGAACTCGTTGCAAGAAAACTTGACATTCCGTTGGTAACCGTTGATTTCAGCGAAGAATACCGCAAAAGGGTTGTGGATTATATGTTCAGGGAATACCAGTCGGGCCGTACTCCAAATCCCGACGTTCTCTGCAACCGCGAAGTAAAATTCGATCTGTTTATAAAGGCTGCACTTGAAAATGGTGCAGATTATATTGCCACGGGCCATTATTGCAGGAAAGAACAGATTAAGGCCGGTAATAAGCACATTAACCGTCTTTTAAGAGGAATCGACAGCAACAAGGACCAGAGCTATTTTCTTTGCCAGCTTTCACAGGAACAGCTTGATATGGCGCTTTTTCCTGTTGGTAATCTTTGGAAACAGGAAGTACGCGATATAGCACGTGAACAGGGACTTGCAACTGCCGAAAGAAAAGATTCACAGGGAATCTGTTTTGTCGGAAAGGTTGATCTGCCTTCTTTTCTTATGCAGAAACTCAAATCGAAGGAAGGTGCTATTATTGAAATTCCCGACTATTTACCTGTTTACCGTGACTATGCCAAAATTCACAGAGAATGGATTTCCGTTACTACCCAAAATCCGGCGTCCCATGCACAAGATCTTGTTTCCGTTCTAACAACCGATTTTAAATACCATGTAACAGATGGTATTACTGCCGGTAAGCACGACGGCGCTCATTTTTATACCATCGGGCAGCGAAAGGGTCTTAACATCGGAGGAAAAGCGGAACCGATGTTTGTTATCGGAACGGATACGAATAGAAACAATCTTTATGTAGGTATGGGACATAATCATCCCGGGTTAAACCGGTGGGGATTATTTGTACCTGCAGCAGATATTCATTGGATTAGAAAAGATCTGTCCATGCTTGCAGGTGAATCCCGAAAGTACCAGGTGAGGGTAAGATATCGCCAGCCTTTGCAGGACGCAGTTCTTTATATGAATGAGGAAGGGCTGCACATATTGTTTGATAAGAAGCAGCGCGGTATTACTTCAGGTCAGTTCGCAGCCTGGTATGACGGTGAAGAATTGATAGGGTCGGGGGTGATAGGGTAGTAAATCGTATCCTTCGACTCCGCTCAGGATGACGGGGGATGCATGTCTTTCTTCGACTCCGCTCAGGATGACAGTATTTCCGGTTCCTGTTGCGATAAACAATGCCAGCTTCCCAATCCCCAGATTATTTCCACTGAATCGAGTCCGATAACCGGCCGGTCTTTGAAACATTCTTCAAGAAGATAGATTGCTTTATTATCCTGTTTGCACCGGTATACAGGAACCATTACTCCGGCATTGGCAATATAGAAATTAGCATAAGATACGGGTAATCGCTGTCCCTGGTAATACATGGGTTCAGGCATAGGAATTTCGACAATGTTCAATTGTTTGCCATTAGTCAGCCGGAATTTGCTCAATGCCTTAAGATTTTCTTTGAGAGGAATATGGTTGGCATCGGACTTGTTTGACTCAACAACGGTGATTACGGTATCCTCATTAACGAAGCGGGTGAGATCGTCAATATGGCCGTCGGTATCATCGCCTTCAATGCCATCACCCAGCCAAAGTACCTGGTCGGCGCCATAAAATTCGAGTAAATGAAATTCAATCTCTCCCTTTGACATCCCCGGATTGCGATTGGGATTAAGAAGACAGGAGGTTGTGGTAAGAATGGTACCCTTACCGTTAAAATCTACTGAACCTCCTTCCATTACAATTCCCGGATAAATAACAGGAAGATCCAGCAGAGCTCCCACTTTTGCAGGTATTTGTGAATCAAGTTCAGCAGGGTATTTTCCACCCCAGCCGTTATATTTCCAACTGACAATAACCTTTGGCTTTTCCGAACCGGGTTTTAATAAAAAAGCAGGACCATGATCACGGCACCATGCATCATTCGTAGGATGAACAAATAGAAAGATCCTGTCCATTCTGGTACCGAGCTCGCTTAGTTCGTTGTATACCGAATTTTGCATATCCTCATTCAGCACATTAATATTCACATTCTCACCTTTTGCAAGCTCTTTTATAAATTGCCTGTAATAGGGAAATATAGTATGTATCTTTCCCGGCCAGGAAGCTTCATTATGAGGATAGCTCAACCATGTAGCAGTATGCTTTGCCCATTCCGCAGGAAATCGGTATCCTGATTTGCGTGGAGTTGGTTCAGTAAATTCCGGCATTCAGAAAATCAGGTTTTTAAATACCGGTTAATAAGGGGTTTATAGGTTTCAATTCTTCTGTCGCGAATAAACGGCCAGTGAACTCTGTAAAAGTCCGACAAAGAAAGATCTATTTCAACTACTTTAATATCTTCGGTATCGTGGGGCGACTGATAAAGTACCTTACCGAAAGGATTTGCCACAAAAGAACCTCCCCAGAATTTCATGTCTTTTTCAATGCCGCATCTGTTCACAGCCATCACATATACACCGTTGGCAATGGCATGTCCACGCTGAATGGTTTGCCATGCCTGATACTGATCCGCATTAGTGTGTTCATCCTGTATAGGCGACCAGCCGATAGCAGTGGGATAAAAGAGTATCTGGGCGCCCATTAAGCTCGTGATCCTGGCAGCTTCAGGGTACCATTGGTCCCAGCAAACGAGGACACCAATCCGGCCATAACGGGTATTGAAAACCTGGTAACCTGTGTCACCTGGCGAAAAATAAAATTTCTCGAAATAGCCCGGATCATCCGGTATATGATTTTTTCTATATTTTCCAAGGTATGAGCCGTCGGCATCAATTACAGCGGCAGTATTGAAATAAACGCCTGCATCAACTTTCTCGAATAATGAAGCAACGATTACTACGCTCAATTCACCCGCCAATGCCTGTAATTTGGCCGTTGAAGGACCCGGAATATGCTCGGCAAAATTGAAATTATCGTAATTTTCGGTATCGCAGAAATATCTTGTCATAAACAACTCCTGCAGGCATACTATATTAGCACCGCCAGAAGCCGCTGTACGGATGTCCTTCATTGTCTTTTCCAGATTCAAAAGAGCATCATCAGTACAGCTACGCTGCACAATCCCTAATTTAATGTTTTCTGAATGCACGACTTTTTTTGCAAAATTAGGCAATTTATGAATCTGAATCGATTCGGTTATTTGCTGACCTCTTTAAGAAAAGATGAGATATTATTAGTGATGCCTTCCATTAAACGTTCGCGCGATTCAATGGAAGCCCATGCTATATGAGGCGTAATGAGTAATTTTTCAGGATTTTTAAGGTGAAACAAAGGATTTGAGGCATCGGCAGGCTCCCTGCTCATGACATCCAGAGCTGCATATCCGATGAGTTCTTCATCCAACGCACAGGCAAGATCGCTTTCATTTACTATGCCACCCCGACCTGCATTAATGAGTATCGCGCTCTTTTTCATAACACACAGTTCTTCATAACCGATCAAATCGCGGGTGGTATCATTTAAAGGACAATGAACTGAAACAATATCGCTTTCCATAAGCAATTCATGCAAAGGAACATGCCTGTAACCTGTATCAAGATTTTTGCCCGAGGTGGAATAGTAACTCACGTTAGCCCTGAAAGCTCCTGCCACTTCTGCAATCCTTTTACCAATGGTTCCCATGCCAATAATACCGTAATTCTTGCCTGCCAGTTCATAAAATGGTTTTCCATGGTGTGTGAATAAACCACTTTCAGCGTAATCCCCATTTTGCACATATTGATTATAATAACCGAGATCGGTCATTATATGGAATAACATCGAAAATGTATGCTGAACAACGCTTTCAGTGGAATACCCGGCAACATTCATTACACGAATGCCCTTCTGTTTTGCGTATTCCAGGTCGACATTATTCATTCCGGTCGCTGCAACGCAGATCAACCGAAGATCAGGACTGGCATCCATAACATTCCGGTCGATCTCAACTTTATTTGTTATAATTATTTCTTTTCCTGAAATGCGTTCAATCCGCTGATCCGATGGAGTCGTCTGATAAACAGTAAGATTTCCGAGTTTGGTCAGGGGAAAAATGCTGATATCACCCAGGGTATCTGCATCGAGTAATACAATTCCCGGTCGGAACATGGATTTAGGTTTTTATTCAGAATTCGATTAATACCTGGTTCTTCAGTATATCATCGAGGGTCTCTCTTTCCCTGATCAGATAATCTTTTCCCTCATATATCATAACTTCAGGGGGCCTGAGGCGGGAATTATAATTTGATGCCATTGTAAAGCAGTATGCGCCTGCATTCAGAAAAGCAAGATAATCGCCCTCACGCACATCATTTATTTTACGGTTCCAGCCGAAAGTATCTGTTTCACAAATATAACCAACTACCGTATAGATCCTGAGACGGCCTTTAGGATTAGATACATTGACAATCTGGTGGTATGCATCATAAAACATAGGCCTGATCAGATGATTCAGTCCGGTATCAACCCCTGCAAATACGGTTGACAATGTTTGTTTTACAACATTTACTCTGGCAAGGAATATTCCGGACTCGCTTACCAGGAATTTGCCCGGCTCAAAAACAAGAGAAAGCTCTTTGCCATAATCTTTGCAGAATTTCTTAAAACGCTTGGTCAGATCTTTTCCGAGACTTTCTATGTCGGTAAAATAATCATCAGGTTTATACGGAACCTTAAAGCCACTACCAAAATCGATATACTCGAGGTCAGGGAAGTTTTTGGCCACATCAAACATGATTTCGGCACCTCTGAGGAAGACTTCAACATCAAGGATGTCCGAACCGGTGTGCAGATGTAATCCTTCGACCCTGATATTTGTGGTTTCAATAACCCGTTGCACATGCGGCAACTGATAGGTAGATATTCCGAATTTGGAATCGATATGACCGGTTGAAATTTTCTGATTCCCCCCTGCAAAAATGTGCGGGTTAATCCGAATACAAACGGGTATCTTATTCCCATAAATATTTCCGAATTGTTCAAGTATGGAAATATTATCGATATTGATCCGGACGCCTAATTTCACTCCTTCAAGTATTTCCTCGATTGAAACGCAATTGGGCGTAAATATTATATCTTTTGGATCAAAGCCGGCCTTTAAGCCAAGTTGAACTTCCTGAATAGAAACAGCGTCAAGCCCGCCTCCCAGGCTCTTAAAAAATTTCAGGACATTGATATTGTTTAGTGCTTTGCAGGCAAAATTTATCTTTACCTTGATATCGCGGAATGCATGAAGCATCTTTTCATACTGCTGCTTCATTTTCGCAGTGCTGTAAACATAAACAGGCGATC
>DATAEX010000321.1:0-8293 GCA_036257765.1 Bacteroidales bacterium | reverse complement strand
CAACGATATCGGTCCTTGAAATGGCTAAACCTCCTCCGCAACAAGCAACTTTATGAGGCCACTCAATACTTTCGCCTCCCATGCTCTTCACAAGCTGATCAATGATGGTCGGATTTTCGGGATCATCGAAACCCATGATTTCCTGAGGTCTTACCAGTAAGCACCCGTAATAACTGGCTACTTTAAGACCATTGAGGGAGTGGGTAAATCGTTTCTTCAACTTCAGAATTCCGATTTCTTTTACCAGCACTTCGGTAAAATGAAGTACGCGGACATTTCCATCATAATCTTCACCCAATAAGGATGCCACTTCTTTACGTACAGTTGTACTAGTCTTTATTTCATGGTTGGCGACCTTCATGCGGTTATAACAGGCTGCACAGAATACGACCATATCGAGCCTCATTTTTTGAACCATAAGCAAATTGGCAGCGGGCAAAGCAATTGAAAGAACCTTATCGCTATGATGTGCAGGCGTTGATCCGCAGCAGGTCCATCCGTTCGGTTCAATCAGTTCAATGCCCAGGGCTTGCGAAACCTGAACCACCGATATATATTGATCACGTGCTGTTGATTCTGCCGAGCATCCCGGGTAGTATGCGTATTTCATTTTATATCTTTCTTATTTTTAAATATCCTTTTGATGTATTTCTTATCTGCTTTAAATGATGGCAGTAAGGCAATTTTTCCTTTCTTCAGCATCATTGGAAATTTTTCCGTATCCTGCATATAGCGTGATGTTCTGATCTTGAAGGCTGCAATCATCCCCAGATCATAGGTTCTTCCGAATATACTTACTGTACTAAGGAAAGAAGTGTTAAAAAGATGGACATTCCCATTATGACCCTGCGATTTTTTCTTCACAGCTATATTACGAAGAGCATCCATAATGGCTGCCATATCTATTTTCATAGGGCAACGGCCAAAACAAGTCTCACATGATACGCACATCCACACCAGATCACTTTCAAGAATCTCAGCACCGGTATTGAGTTGAAGCCTTCTGATGATTTCGGCAGGCCCTGTCTTTGTAATCCCGGCAACCGGACAGCCATTGCTGCATTTTTTACATTGAAGGCATTCGTTTAATTTAACACCTGAGATTTTTTCCACGGAAGCTATCAGCGTTCCATCATTTTTCTCTTTACTGATTACTATAGCCATTATTTTAAACTTTAATGCTTACAGTTCTGTTTTCTCTTCCACCATGTCTTCGATATCTTCACCTTCACTATATACATCCTTTTCCGGAGTCGAAGGCACACCTTCTATACTTGGAACTACTTTGCGGTAAACCCTGGATGGCTTCATTCTTTTGCCGTCTACCATTAATAAATCTTCAACTTTTATATTAAAAAGCTTTTCATTCTCTTTCAAATACGGAAGAATCAATTCCCAGTCTTTTTCTGTTAAAGGAGTAAAAAGGCACCCATTCAACTGTTGTGTCACCAGCTTCCGGTTTGGATCACGGATGAAGGCTGCACCTCCTGAAGCAAGAGAAAACAGATTACTGCCGGGATAAGGTTCAGGCAGGGGAACAATGTCACCATCCTCGTTAAATTTTATGCCGTTCACTATCACAAAACCTCCTTTATTGTGAGGGTCCCCCGCCATAAACGATTCGCCAAGAAAGTCGAGGCTGGTGCCATTGATAATTACTCGTGGTTTACCAACTGAATTGATCATTGGACGACCTGCCGCATTCCCCTTCACAAAAACAGAGCCTCCTTTTGCGCCGTAAAGAAAAGTCTGTCCGACATCGCCGTAGATCACCAGTTTACCCTCTTTGATAATCTGGCCCAATTGATCCTGTGCGTTCCCATGCACGGTTATTTCGGCTCCGTCAATTCCGGAAGCCAGGTAATCGCCGCAGCTACCATATACATTTATTTTCACATCATGTGTTTGCGGGCCCAGCCCGCACCCTACATATCGCTGACCTGCGCAATTGAAAACAATGAAATTCCGCCATCCTGCCATAAAAGCCCTTACAAGATACATTGCATCACATTCGTCTCCTTCGGGTGGAAATAATTTTGCATCAATTACCAATGTTTCTTCATGGGATGAAGGCTTCCTCAATTCCTTTCTGGTTTCGTAATCCATCAGCCGGTACGATGCTTCGGGATTCCGGATATCGCTAAGCCTGGGGATTTCTTTAAACAGCATATCTAATTCACTACGGAAGATGTGCAGGAGATGGCTGCGTCTTTTGTTGCCTGTTGGAAAATGCTGATCATTCAATTGTGTCAAAGTATCAATCGCATACTTCGTGTAGGCATTGTCAGCAGCAAGTTCCCTTATTATTTTACAGGTAGCCCACACATCACCGAACGACCACCCCGGAATATTTTGCTTAAAAAATGTTGTGAGTTGTCTCCTTCCCTCAACATGATTGGTGATGGCTTTTATGATCTGATCCTTAATTTTTGAGGATCCTGTTTCCGTTGTAAAATCGCAACTTTCCGATTTATCGGTAATGTGGAGAGGGTTTCCGAATTTATCCCTGCACAAGAGCCTGTAGTTTCCTGCAGCATCAGGTATTAAATCGAACATGAAAGTACCGCCATCGGAATGGCTTCCGCCACGTGCATTCCAATACTTGTCGGCAATCGGACAAATTCGCTTATCATCTTTCGAGAGACTCAGCAGTGTAGCATCTATAGCCTGTTTTTCCGAACCGATCAGGCCGATTTGTATTTCCCCGTCAACAAAAGCGAAAACCTGGGGCCTG
Source organism: Bacteroidales bacterium (assembly GCA_036257765.1). Lineage (GTDB taxonomy): Bacteria > Bacteroidota > Bacteroidia > Bacteroidales > UBA10428 > UBA5072. Next base: position 5,559 of record DATAEX010000321.1, on the reverse strand, counting down.
AGCATTGCAGTATCGGTAATGCCCATTAACTGCAATCTGCGGTTCTCAACAAGGTTCCGGGCAATAATAAAAAACCATGGGCCATCAGGTGATCCATGCATATGGGAAGCCTGTATGGCACGGTATATTTTTTGTTTCTCAGGCGACAAACGGTCAAAGTCGAGCTCTGTAGTGGGAGCTAATGCCTCAATAATATATTCGACCGGATATTTATAGGTTCTTGAAAGAAGATCGAACATGAGGGCCGATACTTCGGTATCGGTTATAAACTGGGGAAATATATTTCTTTGTTTCAGATATTCGGTGACGGAATGGTAATTTGCAAAGTCGCCGTTATGAACAAGAGCCATATTCATTGCAGTGAAGGGATGAGCACCGCCAGGATGCCAAACCCGTCCCCGGGTAGGATAACGCTGGTGAGCAATCCAAATATGCGCACAGAGGTCATCGATCTTATAGTATTGTGTTACTGCTTCGGCATATCCTACAACCTTAAGTATCATTATATTGCGGCCATGCGACATTACAAAAGCCTGTTGTTTAGGAGCGGCTACATAGAACTCATGGTTTAATTTAAAGCTGTTCTGGTTGATAAATTCATCTTCAGCATCTCGCAGGTCGAGTTTTTCTATAGCATTTTCCTGTGTGAAGGCTTTCAATTTATCTTTTTTAGCCCTTACAAAATAACGGTAAACATCAGGGGGTTTTACTTCCAGTCCGGGTATAGATTTCCAATCATCAACAGTATCAAGTTTGGATGATTTTTTTATTTCAAATACCGGGTTAATGTACTTTTTTTCCACCTCCTGGCGTGATAGAGGATCGAGATAGGCAACATGCAACATATAACAGTCTTCCAATACATCACGGGTAACGCCCAATTGATCAGGAATGAAACCAGCCGCAGCAATACCGCCCCCTTTGCCGTTCCCACGGTTATGCATCAACCGGGATGGTTCATGTATATGCTTACCGGGAACAGGTTCTGTGCAGCAAAAACCAATTACGCCACATCCCCCTTCAGCTTCCATACTTGTTTTACAATCCTGGTATCCGCAGTTATCGGCTAGTTTCTTTTTCGATTTCAGAATATTATTGATGATGATGCTTTCCATTTGCCTGCTAATTAATTGAAATATCCAGGTGGGTCAATAAATCGGTACGCCCTCGTAATTCCCGTATGCTTTTTAAGCCAAGTCGTTTCAGAATATCTTTCAAACCCAGGGACCAGGCATAATAGAGGTTCAGAATTCGCTGAGTTCCCCATTCTACTGTCATTTGGGAAATGAGTCCGGGATCGGTGGTGGCAATTCCCCTGGGACAACCGCGTCCGCTTGAGCAACGGCTGCATCGTAAGCAACAAAGAGCCACAAGTTCGGCAGTTCCTATCACCACCCCGTCGGCGCCAAGTGCAATGGCCTTTGCCACATCATAATAATTCCTGATACCTCCGCTGGCAATAAGGGTTATCATGTCGCGTGCCCCTTCTGAAACCAGAAAGCGGTGTACTTTGGGTATGGCATAATCGATCGGCATGGCAATGTTCTTTTTGGCAATATCCGGTGCTGCTCCGGTGCCACCATAGCCTCCGTCGATATGAATGATATGTGTTCCTGCATAATAGCTGCCGACTGCCACCATATCAACATCGGTTGGTGTAGATACTTTCGTGGAAATAAGGGTCCGGGGATTGATATGCTTAATCCAATCGATGTGTTTCATATGGTCCTCTATAGAGTACACACTATGAAACGGAAAAGGTGAAAAGAGGGGAATGCCCTGAACTGCTTCACGCATTTTGGCCACGGAGGGCGTGTTTTTTGTCCCCAACAGATGCCCTCCCAAACCGGGCTTTGCTCCCTGAGCATACTTAAACTCAACAATCCTTACACGTTGTATTGTCTCTTCACGCACGCCAAAGAGCCCGGTAGCTACCTGGGTGATCATGTGATCGTCGTAAGGCCGTAACCTTTCCATATAGCCTCCTTCGCCCGAGCAGGAAAATGTATTAAAAGCCGTTGCTGCTCTTACTTTTGATAGTTGCGTAATATTACTTATTGACCCGAAAGACATACCCCCGCCATACCAGGGTACGTCGATTTTTATCATCGGACGGCCGTCGTTCCTTTTATTCAGATCCAGACTGATATCGATTTCTTCTTCATTTACCGGTGCGGGTTTATCAGGGAATCTGATCCGTATACGATCGAATCCGCCATCGGAATCCCCCGTCTCATATTCAAAATCGTTATCTTCCGGAAGCATAGTGCCTGTTTCAGCCATTCTCCAGGTAGCCAGTATCATATCAGAAGACCAGCGATAATCGCCCAGTACTTCCATCATAGGGTTTTTAACCAGCTTCAGCGCACCCTGGGGACAATTACTGATGCAGTAATGATCCGTTTTTTCACAAACCGATCCGTTGCATTTATGACTTTCGGGTGTGGCAAACAGTTTATATCCCTTTTTAAGAATATGTACGCCTTTAGGGCAACTTTCAACACAAATACCACATGAAGTGCATTTTTCCTCATTGCGGAAAATAATATACTTTGCAATTTCATTTCGGTACCTTGATGGGGCAGGTTTAACTATCCGCTTCACTTCAACCTGGGGAACAAATGTTTTTAACGTGTTTCCAGGAATGATTTCATGAAGGTTCATTTTACTTTCTGAAAATGGGTCCATAAATTTCTTCTTCAAGTTCATCTTTAAACATAGCACGACCGACATCACCCCTGAGTCTTCTGGCTTCCCGCATTCCCATAGCGCCCATCAATTCAACCATTTGCCAGTACCAGGCTCCTATCAGATTGATCATTCTGCCCGCTCCATAGTTAAAATCAATATCCCTGTCAAGTTTTGCAGGACAATAATCGCCCGGTTGGCATTTTTCACACAACCGGCATTCCACAGCAATCATCAGCGGAATATTAATGGAGACGAGATCTGCTCCACAAATGATTGCTTTGGCAACATGCTCTGCAAGGGCTATCCCTCCACCGGCAATAAGGGTAATCTCGTCACGTTTCTCATTTTTAATAAGCATTCCATGAATTTCCCTTACCACATCTTTAATAAACCGGGGTTGTTCTGTTCCTATCTCATTACCGTTCATATCCGCAATGAGATGAAAAGTGTCGATACCTGATTGCGAGAGTTCCTCTACACTTTTGGTTGCGTTACCGTCAAGAAGTACTCTGACTGCCATTACACAATTGGGAAAATTCTTTTTCAGTTGCTGTGCACGCTGAAGAACGTCTTTGCCATCGGGAATCTCAATAAGTCTTGTCCTGCTTAATATATGGTCAGGCACTTCAGGACCTGCCGGATCCAGGAAGATAGCCACATTATTCAGGTATTCTTCTTTATTATCCATCTTAAGTGCCTCCCAATTCTTTGAACTTATTACGGCAATAAGACCGGTTTGCCTTGCCGTTTCCAGGATGAACGGGGTGAGTTTTGGCAAAGCATGTTTTTCTGATGGCATATCCAGTATTACAGGGAATGGTAACGATATGAGCGGAGGCAATGCCGACGTCAGCTTATCGCCATCAAAGCTAAGGTAGGAGAGTTTTTTACCTATATCTACCGATGTGCTGATGTATTCTCTACCGTGGATGCCGTCACGGGTAGGTCTAACAATTTCCGACATATCGGTCCACATTGAATCAAAACCATGACCCGAAAATTTACCGCGATAACCTGCCCCTGAAACAGGTACCTTGCCAGTTTCAGATTCAAGCCAGAGCGTATTAAAAATTTGGGGAATCCAATAATCGTTCCCCATCATTTTGTATTCTGAATTAATGGAAATCGTCAGAAGATTTTTTGTACAGTTTTGAATACAGGAAAAGCACCCCATACATTCATAATAGAGAGCGTGAACCTCATCGATATCACGTATGAATATGTTTTCCTCCCTGTACTTGTCATAAACGCAGCCTTTTTTTACACAGTTATGACATCTTGCGCAATCCTCGCGCCAGTCAACAACACCATATTTTCCGATTCTGGGTAATCTTGGCGAAACGTGAGCAGTTTTAATATGATACTTTTCAGGCATACCTTTTTGTTTTTACAATCCTGCTTCGGAGACTATTTCGTTTATCAGATCCTCTTTTCCTCCGGAAATAATATGTATTCCGCTTAATCCCTTCATCCCCTTTATTTTTTTAATTGTCTCAACGCAAATGGCGATCCCCGCTTTCTTTTGTTCTTCAGCATCCCCTGCATCTTTGATTCGTTGAATATGAGAATTCGGAATATAAAAGTCGGTGTATTTCCCGAGCAACATGATGGCTTCATCATAGCTTGCCAGGGGGTATATCCCGGCAATGAAGGCAGCTTTTTCAGTTAATCCCTCAAGATAAGCTGCATCCAGCCATTCCTGAAAGTCAGTGGTGTTAAAAACCGCCTGGGTTTGAATAAAATTTGCTCCGGCATTAACTTTTTTAATAAGCCGCAGAATGTTCAATTCAAGCGGCCTGAAATATGGGTTTGCAACAGCGCCGATAAGTATCGAAAAATCGCCGTCAATCTTATTTCCGTTAAGTAAAACCTTTTCTGTTTTCATCCGGTTTATCATATCGATAAGTTGTATGGAATCGATATCATATACATTGGCTGATTGTGGTAAATTACTGAGTGACTGATGATATCCCGATAAACAAAGGATATTGTTTACTCCAAGAGACGCAGCGCCAAGTATGTCTGATTGAAGTGCAATTCTGTTCCGGTCACGGGTTACAATCTGATAAACCGGTTCAATATCAGCCTGCTTCAGTTTAATTGCTCCGGCGAGGCTCGATATAATCGGACCATCTGGATTGTCGGCAACATTAATAGCAATAGCTCCTGATCGTTTTAATTCTTCTGCAGGGATAGTGCCTGTTTGTGTACCAGGCAAGTACTCTGCCGTTATAATAAAGTCGCCTGTTTCAATTTTTTTTGCTAAAAGACTATTGTTCATATAGGTCTCTGATTATTTATTGTATCACTACTTTTGAATCCCCAGTAATTCTGATCTCAGTGTTTCTGCCAGTTCATTGATGGTCGATAATAATGTTTGGGTAATGCGGGTATCCTCCAAACTGACAAATCTGACATGTTCAGTTTCGAAACCGATTTCAGAAAGCAAGTCGTTCACATATCCGATTCTTTTCTGTGCCCTGAAATTTCCCTGCAAAAATTTGCATTCGCCAAATTTGCAGGTGACAAGTACAACACCGTCCGAACCCATTTCAATTGATTTCAGAATATAGAGCAAATTCACTTTTCCTGAGCAGGGAAGACTTATGCTATTGACTATTATCCCTTCAGTATTTTTGCTCAGAAAATCCAATGCATCTTGCTTAAGCGAGTTAGAACAGTAAAAAACAGATATATGGATCCTTTGATTTTTCATTTTCTTCTGTTGGTTAATTCCGTAATAAATTCCATCAGGAATTGCTTCGTTTTAAAAATATGTAAGAAAAGTGTGAAAAAATTATACTAAAAGATAACAGAATGTAACCAAATGCATAATTATACACACTCATTCTCACCGTATTTTGTAAT
>DATAEX010000320.1:0-3272 GCA_036257765.1 Bacteroidales bacterium | reverse complement strand
AAATGGGTTTCAAAAGACAGGCCTGCAGCGTTTGACCCCGATACAAAAGGCGATCAAACTATCTATTACAAAGGGGAAAAAACAACTATCAGGAAATAATTCAGCACCTGTATCAACGGCCTGCCTGCCTTTGTCAGGCAGGCCGTATCCTAAGGATGTAGTGATATAATCAAATTAGTTTTTCGATTTCACTGCGTATATTATTCTCAATCCTTGATTGAACGTTAACTGTATTTACACGTTCGAAGGGTTCACCAATTATGTTTTCGTAAAGTTCAATATAGCGTTCTGAAATCTGTTCTACAAAATCATCGTTCATCTCTGGAACCTTTTGGCCTTCTTTGCCCTGGAAGTTATTTTCGATAAGCCACTGACGGACAAACTCCTTAGACAATTGCCGTTGAGGTTCACCTTTTCTCAAACGGTCTTCATAACCATCGGCATAAAAATATCTTGACGAGTCGGGGGTATTGATCTCGTCGATCAAATAAATTTTACCATCCTTTTTACCGAATTCATACTTGGTATCAACAAGAATCAAGCCCTTGGATGCAGCAATTTGCGTACCTCTTTCAAATAAACCTCGGGTATATTTTTCAAGCAGGTTATACTCATCTTCAGGCACAAGCCCGGAACGGATAATTTCTTCTTTCGAAATATCCAGATCATGTCCGGCATCAGCTTTGGTAGTCGGTGTTATGATGGGATCGGGAAACTTCTGGTTTTCGATCATCCCATCCGGCATGGGTATGCCGCTGATCGTTCTTTTTCCTGAATTATATTCGCGCCATGCATGTCCGGTAAGATAACCTCTTATTACCATTTCAACTTTGTATGGAGTAGCAAAGTGGCCTATTGTAACCATGGGATCGGGACTTGAGATTTTCCAGTTGGGGACAATATCCGCGGTGGCGTCGAGAAATTTTGAAGCAATCTGATTCAACACCTGGCCTTTATATGGAATTCCTTTCGGCAATACCACATCGAATGCCGAAATCCTGTCGGTAACCACCATAACCAGGTATTTTCCGTCGATATTATATACATCACGTACTTTACCAACGTACAGGCCTTGCTGCTTTGGAAGGGAGAAGTTAGTTTTAGTTAAAGCCTTTGTCATATGTTTTAACTGTTAATTTCAGCACAAAATTATCAATTAAGGGATTAACAATCTGAAACATTTTGAAACAATTTGAATTGTTTTAAACAATCTGAAACAACATGAAACAACCTGAAACAATAACCTACACATTCTTCTCATACGCGTTAACAATATGACGCACGAGCCTGTGACGGATTATATCTCCTTTATCGAATTCAATGATTGAAATTCCCTTAACATCTTTCAGAATTGATACGGCTTTGAGCAATCCCGATTGCTGGCGCTCAGGAAGGTCAATCTGTGTTATATCACCGGTTACAATGAATTTCGCATTGCGCCCCATGCGGGTAAGGAACATTTTAAGCTGATTTACAGTGGTGTTTTGTCCTTCATCGAGAATTACCACCGCATCTCCAAGTGTACGCCCACGCATATACGCCAGCGGAGCTATTTCGATTATTCCCTCTTCAATATATCCTTCAAGTTTTTTTGGTGGTATCATATCCCTAAGTGCATCATACAAAGGCTGAAGATAGGGATCGAGCTTTTCCTTCAGATCACCCGGCAAGAAACCCAGTTTCTCTCCAGCTTCTACAGCCGGGCGTGTAAGAATGATTCTCTTCACTTCCCTGTTTCTTAAAGCTCTTACAGCAAGAGCAATAGCAGTATAAGTTTTTCCGGATCCGGCCGGACCTATTGCAATTATGAGGTCGTTCGTCCTGTAATCTTCGACAAGCTTCTTTTGATTTACCGACCTGGCTTTTACAATCCTCCCTTCGTTTCCAAAGATCAACACATCTTCATCTTTCTCATTAAAATGACGAAGTGAATCATCTTCCTGCATGATAATTTTTTCAACATCATCCACTGAAAGCTGATTTCGTTGCTGAACATAATCCAGCAGTTTATCCACATCCATTTCAAAACGACTTATCTCCGAGGGATCACCCAAAACCTTTAATTCATAGTCCCTTCCTACAACCTTTAGTTTTGGGAAAAAAGATTTTAATTTATCGAGGTTACGATTACCGGATCCGTAAAATACTTGCGGATCAACCCCTTCTAAATATACAACCTTTTCAATCATTGATTTTTTTTAATAAGATTACATTTGACTTATACAAATTAGGGCTATTTTTATCACATAAACCACAAATCCTGAATTAAAAACAACTGATTGGGACAAATGGCAATCATTACAATAACGAGCGATTGGAACAATGATGATTTTTATCTCGCGGCTCTGAAAGGTAGTATTCTCAGCCATTACCCCGGTGTAAGTATAATTGAAATTTCCAATCAGGTTCCTCCTTTTAATGTATCTATTGCCGCATTTCGTGTTAAGCACTCCTACAGGCATTTTCCAGCCGGAACGGTTCACATAATTGCTGTAAATACTGAATTAAGTGACGGGCGGCCTTTGGTTGCCATTAAAGCCGATAATCATTTTTTTGTGGGAAATGATAACGGAATGTTCGGGTTGCTGCTCGAGAATGAACCCGAAGAAGTGGTTTCTCTGGACACAAATGATACAGGTAGTTTTTCCGAACTGGCAGTTTTTGCATCTGCTGCAGGCAATATAGCCCGGTCGGGTAAATTAGATGGCATAGGCACCAAATATACCGGGCTCTATAAGCAGGTACCTATGCTACCCGCAATAGATGAATCGGTGATAAACGGAAGTGTAATATATATTGATTCCTACAGGAATGTTATAACTAATATAAGTCTTGAGTTGTTTGAACAAATTGGTAAAAGCAGATCTTTTGAAATTCTTGTACAAAGTAATCATTACAGAATTACCCGATTAAATAAAAAATACGGAGAAACATCACCCGGTGAAATGCTGGCTTTATTTAACTCACTTGGGCTACTTGAAATTGCAATTAACAGGGGTAATGCCGCAGATCTGCTCAATCTGGTACTTAATTCATCGATACGAATAAAGTTTAGATAGGTTTGAGGTTTGAGGTTTGAGGTTTGAGGTTTGAAGTTTGAGATTGAGATTGAGAGAAACGGACTGCACGACTGCATGACTGCATGACTGCAAGACTATAAGATATTTTGTAGTTATGAAAAATGAGATGCATACTAAAGAAGAGAAACTGGAGGCATTTGGCCGACTGCTTGATATAATGGATGATCTTCGGGAAAAATGCCCCTGGGACCG